>JAQGMN010000249.1 GCA_028292345.1 Polaromonas sp.
GACTGCACCGTGCGAAAGCTGGCGGAAAACGCCCTGCGCCAAAGCGAGGAACGCTACCGCAAGCTGTTCAATTCGATGGACGAGGGTTTTTGCATCATCGACATCGAGTTCAACGACCAGGCGAAAGTGGTGGATTGCCGCTTTCTGGAAGTCAACCCTGCTTTCGCCTTGCAGACCGGAACGGACGGCATTGCCGGCAAGCGCTTGCGTGAACTCGCCCCTGGCCATGAAGCAGGCTGGCTTGAAATTTGCGGCCGCGTGGCGCTGACAGGCATGCCGGTCCGGTTTGTTCATGAGGATAAAACCCTTGGCACCAGGTTTGACAGCTATGCCGCACGCCTGGGCAATGCTGAAAGCCGAAAAGTCGCCATCGTCTTCAACAACATCACCGAGCGCGCCAGGGCGGCCGAAGCCCTGCTCCAAAGCGAACAGCGTTTTCGCGCCTTGTTCGATTCGGGTCCGGTGGCGATGTATTCCTGCGACACCTCGGGAGTGATTCTGGAATTCAACCGCTGCGCCGTGAAATTGTGGGGACGGGAGCCCCGGCCAGACGATGTGGACGAGCGCTGCTGCGGCGTGTCCAAGGTCTATCATCCCGACGGCAGCCTGCTGACTGCTGCGCAAAACCCGATGATCGCGGTGCTCAAGGGCAAAATGCCGCAGGCAAATGACGTGGAAGCTGTCATCGAGCGGCCCGACGGCTCGCGCATCACCGTTATTGCCAATATTGTTCCGCTCAAGGATGGCCAAGGAAGGATCATCGGCGCCATCAATTGTTTCTACGACATCACCGAGCGCAGCCGGCTGGAGCGCCAGACGCAGGACCAGGCGCAGGCCCTGGCCGATCTGCACCGCCGCAAGGACGAATTCCTGGCGATGCTCAGCCATGAACTGCGCAACCCGCTGGCGCCGCTGACCAGCGCGGTCGAACTGCTTCGGCGGCTGGAACACCAGAACCCGGAGTACAGCCAGGCCTTCGAGGTCATCGAGCGGCAGGTCGGCCAGATGAAGCACCTGATCGGTGACCTGCTGGAGGTTTCCCGCATCACCAGCGGCAATGTGCGGCTTCGCAAGGAGCCGGTCCTCGTGGGCGATATTGTCGAAATGGCGCTGGAAACGACCCAGCCGCTGCTCAGCAGGCGCCGGCACCAGCTCACGGTGTCCCTGCCGCCGCACCCGGTCTGGCTCGATGCCGACGCCACCCGGCTGGAGCAGGTGCTGGTGAACCTGCTGAACAATGCCGCCAAGTACACCGACGAGGGCGGGCGCCTCTGGCTGAGCGTGGAGCAGCAAGGCGATCCCGGTTCAGCGGCCGGCGGGGCGCTGGCCGTGATCACGGTGCGCGACACCGGCATGGGCATTGCCGCAGAATTGCTGCCGCACGTCTTTGACCTGTTCACCCAAGCCGAACGCGCCATCGACCGCTCGCAGGGCGGAATGGGCATCGGCTTGAGCCTGGTCCGGCAACTGGTCGAACTGCACGGCGGCACCGTCGAGGCGCGCAGCATCCTGGGGCAGGGCAGCGAGTTCACCGTGCGCCTGCCGGTCAGCCAGGCTGCCGCGCCGCCGCTGCCCTTGCCGCCTGTGCCCAGCCCGGGCCGGATTGCTGGCAGGCGCTGCCGGGTGCTGGCCGTCGATGACAGCGTGGATGCGGTGGAGTTCCTGGCCAGGCTGATCAGGCTGTCCGGGCATGAGGTTGAAGTCGCTTATGACGGCCCCGGCGCCGTGCAGGCAGCCCTGGCCACGCGCCCTGACGTGGTGCTGCTCGACATCGGCCTGCCGGGACTCACGGGTTACGAAGTGGCAAGGCAACTGCGCCAGGAACCCGCGCTGAAAGGCACCGTGCTGGTCGCACTGACGGGCTATGGGCGCGAATCAGACCGGCAGCGCTCCAGAAATGCCGGTTTTTCCTACCATCTGGTCAAGCCGGTCGGGGTGCGCGAGGTCGAGGACATACTGGCAACCGTCGGCGAACAACTCGCGTTGCAGGACGGGGCGGCCCCGGTCGAGGTGCCTGAAGCCTGAAGGCGGCGCACAGCAAGGGGGGCCTGGCTTGCATGCACAATGGCAACCCATGCTCATCCATCCTGAAATCAATCCTGTTGCGCTGCAACTCGGCCCCCTGGCCATTCACTGGTACGGCCTGACCTACCTCGCCGCCTTCGGCCTGTTTTTTCTGCTGGCCAGCCTGCGCCTGCGCCACGAGCCCTATGCGTCCATCACCGGGCCGGGCGCCTGGTCGCGCCGGGACATCGAGGACATCTTGTTCCTGGGGGTGATGGGCGTGGTGATTGGCGGGCGGCTGGGTTACTGCCTGTTCTACAAGCCCGGCTACTACCTGGCGCATCCGCTGGAAATTTTCTTCGTCTGGCAGGGCGGCATGAGCTTTCACGGCGGCATGCTGGGCGTGCTGGTGTCGCAGTTGTGGTTTGCCCGCTCGCGCCACCGGCCGTGGCTGCAGGTGATGGACTTCATCGCGCCTTGCGTGCCGACCGGCCTAGCCGCCGGGCGCGTCGGGAATTTCATCAATGGCGAATTGTGGGGCCGCTTCAGCGCGCCCGACCTGCCGTGGGGCATGGTGTTTCCGCACAGCGGCTCGATGCTGCCGCGCCATCCGTCGCAGGTCTACCAGTTCCTGATGGAAGGCATGCTGCTGTTCGTGCTGCTGTGGCTGTATGCCCGGCAGCCCCGAAAGACGGGCCAGGTCTCGGGCGCTTTCCTGGTGGGCTATGGCGTGTTCCGCTTCATTGCCGAGTTTTTCCGCGAGCCTGATGATTTTCTGGGCATCTTGTCCCTGGGCCTGAGCATGGGCCAGTGGCTGTGCGTGCCCATGATCGTGGCTGGCCTGGCGCTCTGGGTATGGGCATCCAGGCGGGACACTTTGGGCGGTGCAGTCGCAGGCCGGTAGTTGGTTTCCGGATGGTTCCGACGTCCGGCCTCGACTTGTGCATGGCGGCCGGATGCGGGTTTGCCCGGGGAATGATCCCGGGGAAACTGCTTGATCAAGTGCGCATACCTGTTCATAATTACGCGTAATTACCAAATTGCGGCGCTTGCAGGGGTTTTCTGGCTGAACCTGCAACTGCGACGCAACGCCGGTTGCCGTTCCGGCTGCGCCAGCCCACGGCATCCATTTCTTAGCCACACTCGCCAGTTCAAGGATTGCCTGCCATGCGTCTTGTCCATAATTCCCTGCACCAGGAGGTGGCTGACACCTTGCGTGAGCAGATTTTCGAGGGCAGGTGGGCGCCAGGAACCTTTCTGGACGAACTGGCGCTGTGCCAACACCTGGAAATCTCCCGCACGCCGCTGCGCGAGGCGCTCAAGGTGCTGACGGCCGAGGGCCTGTTGCGCCACGAACCCCGGCGCGGCTGCTTTGTCAATGAAGTGAGCGAGCAGGATCTGGACGACATTTTTCCGGTGATTGCACTGCTCGAAGGCCGCTGCGCCTTCGAAGCCGCGCGCAATGCCAGCGACAGCGACCTGGCCATGCTGGACCGCCTGCATGAACTCCTGGAGCAGCATGCCCAGGCCGGTCGCCTTCATGCGTATTACGCCACCAACCACACCATTCATGAGGCCATCATCACGCTGGCGAACAACCGCTGGCTGGCGCAGTCGATTGGCGACCTGCGCAAGATACTCAAGCTGGCCCGGCTGCAGCAGCTGCATGCGCCCGGGCGGCTGGCGCAAAGCCTGAGCGAACACCTGGCGGTTCATGCCGCCCTGAAGGCGCGCGATGCCGAAGCGGCCGATGCGGCCATGCGCACCCACCTTCTGCGCCAGCGCGAAGCCCTGCGCGAACTCGCCGCCCATCAGAAAAGCAGGTTGCTGGCATGAACCATTCCACCTGGATCGGCCGCAGTGTCGCCCGACTGCTGCCTTCGACCCCTTTCACAGAAAAAAAACCGGCCTCGGCCCTGAAAGGTCCTGCGCCGGCAACTGCTGACGGCGACGGTCCGCCGGCCGCTGTGCGTTCCACGCGGGAGCGCCTGGAGGCCACGCTGCGCCAGGAGGGCGAAGCTTTGTCGCCACGCCTGCTGCGCCGCAGCCTGGAAGATCTTCAGGCCATCATCGACCCGCAGGTCAGCGAGGTCGAAGGCGGGCGCCGCGCCATGGTGCTGGCCGAATGGTATGCAGCCGCCCCGGCCGGGCAGCGGCAAGACCTCTGGCTGTTGATGAGCGAGCTGTTCCTGGCCGACACCGAAAAAGCCAAGGCGGCGCAGGCCCGGCTGGCCGCCGCCGTCGGCACGCCCGAGCAGGCCGTGGCCGAGGTGCATTACCGCCGCGCCACCGTGTCGCCGCGCCGCCGCCTGCTCCAGCGTTTCAGCGTGTATCCAGGGGGCGTGCAGTTCCTGGTCGAGATGCGCGCCGAAATGCTGCCATTCCTCAAGACCGACAAGCGGCTGATGGCGCTCGATGTGGAAATGGAGTACATGTTCTCGACCTGGTTCGATGTGGGTTTTCTGGACCTGCGCCGGATCAGCTGGGATTCGCCGGCGTCGCTGATTGAAAAGCTGATCCAGTACGAGGCGGTGCATGACATCAAGAGCTGGGCCGATGTCAAGAACCGCCTGGACAGCGACCGCCGCTGCTACGGTTTTTTTCACCCGCGCCTGCCCGGCGTGCCCCTGATTTTTGTCGAGGTCGCGCTGGTCGATGAAATGGCCGAAGGCATCATGCCGCTGCTCGACGAACAGGCGGCCGCGGCCGACCTGGGCAAGGCGACGACCGCCATTTTCTATTCGATCAGCAACACCCAGCCCGGCTTGCGCGGCGTGAGTTTTGGCGACTCGCTGATCAAGCGGGTGGTCGAAACCCTCAAGGACGAATTTCCCAAGCTCAAGGTGTTCGCCACGCTGTCGCCGATTCCGGGCCTGCGGAGCTGGCTGGGCAAGAATGCCGCGGCACTGCTCGACCGGCTCGCCGACAAGGAGCGCGCGGCACTGGGGCACGCCCTCGGGACCGGCGCGCCCACGCCGGGCGGCTTTCTTGCGGCGATTGAAACGCCGCTCGACCTGCCGGAAAAATCGCCGGTGCGCCAGCTGCTGCTGCAGTGCGCCGCCCATTACCTGGGGCAGGGGCTGAAAAACGGCAAGCCGCTCGATCCGGTGGCACGGTTTCACCTGGGCAACGGCGCCCGGGTCGAGCGGCTCAACTGGGCCGCCGACCCGTCGCCCAAGGGCCTGCGCCAGTCCTACGGGCTGATGGTGAACTACCTGTACGACCTCAAGCGCCTGGACAGGCACCTTGCCCTGCTCGCGCAGGGGAAAGTCCCGGTATCCACCGGGATCCATGATTTGTACATTTGACGGTCTGCCCATACCGGTCCGGGCCACAAACAACAAGGAGACATTGATGACATTTGAGTTCGAGAACAGCGGCACGCGCCGCAGCATCCTGCGTGCCGCTGCAGCCGGCCTGGCCGCGCTGTCCTGGGGAAGCCAGGCGCAGTCGGCCTGGCCGGTCAAGCCCGTCACCGTCATCGTGCCGTTTCCGGCCGGCGGCGGCACCGACGCCTTTGCCCGCCCGCTGTCGGCGCAGTTCGCCAAGCTGACCGGCAAGCAGCTCATCATCGACAACCGGGGCGGGGCGGGCGGCACGCTGGGCGCCGGCATCGCGGCCCGTGCGCAGCCCGACGGCTACACCCTGTTCATGGGCGCGGTGCACCATGCGATTGCGCCGTCGATGTACCCCAAGCTGGACTACGACATTGAAAAAGACTTCGTGCCGCTGGCGCTGATGGCCAACGTGCCGCAGGTGCTGGTGGTCAACCCGAAGAACATCCAGGGCGATTTCAAGGCTTTCCTGGCGCAGGTGCGCGCCAGGCCGGCCCGCTTCAACTATGGCTCGGCCGGCGCGGGCACGTCGCACCACCTGGCCGGCGAATTGTTCAAGCAGCAGACGCAGACCTTCATCACGCACATTCCCTACCGGGGCGCCGGCCCCGCGCTGCAGGACCTGATCTCGGGCAACGTGGACATGATGTTTGACGGCCTGGGCTCGTCGGCGGCCCACATCAAGGGCGGCCGAATCAAGGCGCTGATGGTCTCGGGCGCCAAGCGCAACCCGGCGTTTCCCGATGTGCCGTGCGCCGCCGAGCTTGGCCTGCCCGACTACACCGTCACCACCTGGTACGGCATGTGGGCGCCCAAGGGAACGCCGGCCGATGTGCAGGCGCGCATCGTGGAAGACCTGCGCAAGGCCGCCGCCACCGACGAGCTGAAAGCCATCTGGGCCAGCAACGGCGCCGAGTTCGGCAACCTGGCGCCGGCGCAGTTCGGCAGCTTTGTCAGCGCCGAAGTCAAGCGCTGGGCGGCCGTGGTGAAAGCCTCCGGCGCCAAGCTCGATTGAGTATGCCCCCACGGTCGCCCACTGCGTGTGGCTTCCTGCCCCCCGAGGGGGCCGCTGCGCCTGCGGTCCGGCAAAGCCGGTTCCGCGGCCCTGACTGGATGGGAATCGTTCCCAAGCCTTTCCTTTGTTGCTGGAAATTGATTCGATGAGCGGCGCTGTACTTCTTGAAATTTCGGGTTCGCTGGCGACGGTGACGCTGTCGCACCCCGGCAAGTTCAATGCCATGTCGCGCGTGATGTGGCGCCAATTGCGTACCGTATTCGAAGCCCTCCAGCAGCGCCGCGATGTGCGCTGCGTGCGGGTTCGGGGCAAGGGCGGGCATTTTTGCGCGGGCGGCGACATTTCCGAATACGCCGGTTTTCGCTTCGACGCGGCCAGCCTGCGCGATTTCCATGAGAACGATGTCTGGGGCGGCCTGCAGGCGATGCTCGACTGCGACGTGCCCATCGTCGCGCAAATCGAGGGCCACTGCATGGGCGCCGGCATCGAGATTGCCAGCTGCTGCGACATCCGCCTGGCGGCCGACAATGCGCGTTTTGGCGCGCCGATTGCAAAGCTCGGCTTTCCGATGGCGCCGCGCGAGGCGGCGCTGGTGATGCGCGCGGTGGGCGAGTTGACGGCGCGCGAAATGCTGCTGTCGGCCGCCGTGCTGGACGCGGCCGAGATGAAGCAGCGCGGCTTTTTGAACCAGGTGCTGGCGGCCGACGTGCTTCACGTTGCGGTGCAGGATTGCCTCCAGCGCATCGGGCAACTGGCGCCGCAGGCGGCGCGCCTGAATAAAGCATCATTTCGGGCTCTTGCGCACGCCCCGCCTGCGCAAGAAGCTATTAATATAATAGCAACAGCTTATGATTACGCAGCCTCTGGCGAGCACCGTGAGGGCATTGCCGCCTTCATGGAAAAACGTCCGCCGGCGTTCTGCGCCTAGCGGCCGCATTCACCTTTTTGATATCTTCAATTCCATGACCAACCACAACCTGTTTGCCGCGCTGCGGTCGGCCTTTCCCGCCAACCTGGACGAAGTCGCCATTGAAACCGGCAGCGGCCTGCTGTATTCATGGCGCGACCTGGAGCACGGCAGCGCCATGGTGGCCAATCTGCTGCAGTCGCTCGGCCTGCCCGAAGGCGCCCGCATTGCCGTGCAGGTCGAGAGATCGGTCGAGGCCATGGTGCTGTATCTGGCGACGCTGCGTGCCGGCTTTGTGTTCTTGCCCTTGAACACGGCGTACCAGAGCGCCGAGATCGACTACTTCATCGGCAATGCCGAGCCGGCGGTGGTGGTCTGCAGCAGCGCCAATTTTGGCTGGGTCAGCAAGATCGCCTTCAAGGCCGGAACGAAGAACGTCTTCACCCTCGACGACGACCGCACCGGCTCGCTGCTGGAGCGCGCCGCGCATTGCAGCGACCGGCATGACGTGGCAGTCAGGCAACCCGGGGACATGGCCGCCATCCTCTACACCAGCGGCACCACGGGGCGCAGCAAGGGCGCGATGCTGTCGCACGGCAACCTGCTGAGCAATGCGCAGGTGCTGAAGGACTACTGGGGCTGGAAACCGGGCGACGTATTGATCCATGCGCTGCCGATATTCCATGTCCACGGCCTGTTCGTCGGCATCCATGGCGCGCTGATCAACGGCAGCAAGATGATCTGGCTGTCGAAGTTCGATCCGAAAAAGGTCATTGAAAAACTGCCCGAAGCCACCGTGTTCATGGGCGTTCCGACGCTCTATGTGCGCCTGCTGGCCGAGCCCGGCCTGAACCGCGAAGCCTGCCGCAACATGCGCCTGTTCATCGCCGGGTCGGCGCCGCTGCTGGTCGAGACCTTTCGCGAGTGGCAGGAGCGCACCGGCCACACCATCCTGGAGCGCTACGGCATGTCCGAAACCGCCATGCTGACGTCCAATCCTTACCAGGGCGGCGAGCGGCGCGGCGGCACGGTCGGCTTTGCGCTGCCGGGCGTCAGCCTGCGCGTGGTGGACGACGCGGGCCAGCCTGTGCCGACGGGTGAGATCGGCAACATCCAGGTCCAGGGGCCGAATGTCTTCCAGGGCTACTGGCGCATGCCCGAGAAAACCGCCGAGGAGTTCACCGCCGACGGTTATTTCAGGACCGGCGACGTCGGAAAAATCGACGGGGACGGCTACATCACGATTGTCGGGCGCAGCAAGGACCTGATCATCAGCGGCGGCTACAACGTCTATCCGGCCGAGATCGAAGGCTTTATCAACGATCTGCCCGGCGTGGCCGAGAGCGCGGTGGTCGGCGTGCCGCACCCTGACTTTGGCGAAGTCGGCGTGGCCGTGGTCATTGCCAGGCCCGGTGCCGCGCCCGACGGCCTGCAGATCGTGGCCGAGATGAAAGCGAAACTGGCCAACTTCAAGGTGCCCAAGCAATGCTTCGTGGTCACCGAACTGCCGCGCAACACCATGGGCAAGGTGCAGAAAAATGTCCTGCGCGAGCAGTACAAGGGGCTGTTTGCCTGAACGCCGCAGCCGCAGGTCACCGCAGCGGCACGGCCTTGGCCGGTTGGGGCTTGCCGCGTGCGGGCAGCGTCGCCAGCACCACGCCCACCAGCGCAATCGCAAAGGCGCCGACCTGCGTGCCGTTCAGGCTTTCACCCAGAACCCACACGCCGACCGCCGCCGCGCTGACCGGCAGCATCACGGTGAACACGCCGGCCTGGTTGGCGGGAATGGTTCTCAAGCCGGTCATCCACAGCCACACCGTCCAGACGCTCGCCGCCAGCGCATAGAACACCAGCAGTCCCCAGCTGCCTGGTGCGACGGCGGCAAAGTCAAAGCCCCACGCCATCCACAGCCCGAACGGCGTGACCAGCGCAAAGCCCCACAGGTTGATCAGCGCCGTGATGCGCTTGGGGCTGAGCACACCGGTCAGCTTCTTGCCGATCACCGCATAGGCCGCCTCGCACAGCACCGCGCCCACCAGCAGCAGATTGCCCAGCCAGGCGTTTTTTGAAGCCAAATCGGCCTCTTGCGCAGTACCCATCTGCGCAGGCAGCTCACTTTTTGAGAGCGACACCAGGGCGATGCCGAGCACCGCGCAGGCCACGGCGGCCCAGATCCGCAAGCCGATCCGCTCGCGTAAAAAAGCCCAGCTCAGCAGCGCCACCGTGGCCGGAATCGCCGCCATGATGACGCCGGCGGCCACCGCGCTGGTCAGGCTCACGCCGAACAGCATGCAGATCGAGAACAGAAAATTGCCCAGGAAGGACTCCAGGAACACCAGCCGGCGCGTCTGCGAACTCATGGCGGTTTCACCGGCCGGCCTCTTCAACCAGTGCGCCATCGCCAGCCCGCCAATGCCGAAACGCAGCCAGGCCAGCAGAAATACCGGAAGCGCGGCGACCAGCGGCTTGGACAGGGCGACATAGCTGCCGACCAGCGACATGCTCAGCGCCAGGCAGGCATAGGCAATCCAGGGGGAGGCGGGGCGTTGCGTCACGTTTGAAGGCTCCAGGGCGGGGGGCAGGCAGGACGCTGGGAAAAAAGCGGCTTGCCTGCGGGGCATAAAGTGAACCCGGCGCCAGCAGCGCGGCAAGGTTATGTCCAGCCCAGTTTAGCGGAGGTATTTTTCATGCGCCCTGGTCGCGTGCGAAGCGGCTTCGGGTCATTAAAACTATGGACTGGGTCAGCCGCCATTGCCGGTTCCCGTGGCGGGCTGCTTCCCCAAGCAGGCCGCCACGCCGCCGTTCGCTCCCCCGGCCGGGTGGAAGTTCGGGCCTGAAGACGTTCAGGCTGCCTTTGGTTGACTCAAGCCCCGGTGCACGGGGCCTCCTGAGCTTCAGCCAAAGACCTGTTGCATCGGCGCCGTTTCGCCCGAGCCTTCAAGCAAGTCCCCCAGGCTGCTGGATTGGGTCGACAGGCTGGGAATCCGTGAAAGGGTCTGCATCACCTCTTCCAGCTTTTGCCGGGTTGCTTTCGGCATCGGGCCGGACGCCTGGCGCAGCTTGGCGATCACCGCGTCAACCAGCAGGTGGATGACGGCCTCGAACCGCATGGCCTCGGCGGTTGACGTCCCGGCCCAGGCCGGGGCCGCGCCCCACCAGAGCACATCGATGAGCCGGGGCAGGTCTGCCGCGGCAAAGATCGACCGGGCCAGTCCGTTCACCGCCTGGATCAGCGCCTCCTTGATCGCCACCACGTCGAGCGTGTGGTCGCCCAGCGCTTGCTTGAGCAGATCGAGTTCAACGGCCAGCGCATCCTCGCTGAAAGGCTGGATGCGCGCGCCGACCATGGTGCCGCTGGGGTCGGCAAAGCCGCTCGGCGCTTCAAGCGCATTGACGAGCGGGTGATAGGCCGTTTCTCCGCTCCAGCTGAACTGGCCGCGGAAGAAGACTTCGTCATAGCCCTTGGGCACGCCCAGGAAATGCATGGCCACCCGCTTGCCGCTGCGGTCCATGAGGTAGAGCGCCAGTTCCATGGTGTTCACCGGCCAGCCCAGATCGACGGCGGCCCAGAAACCATCGGCCGGTGTCTGGTCCGCAAGCGCCATGGCGTTGACCAGAAGGTGGCCCGCCTGGCGCAGGTTCTGGATGTTGAAGTACCGGTCCGGCCCGTGCAGGCCGACCAGCCCGTTGGCAATGCCGTCGACGATGTCCTGCGTCACCACGCCGTTTTCCATGACATGGGTGAAGCGCGTGCAGCGAAAACGCGTCGAGCCGCTGCGGCGCGCGGCCGCGGCCCATTGCGCCTCGGCCAGTTTCTTGCTGCCGGTGTAGACGTGGTCGGAAACATAGGCAAAGCATTTGCCGGTGGACGAATAAACCGCATCCTCCACCCCATGGCGCAGACAGGCGCTGATCACATTGCGCGTGCCGAACACATTGATTTCAATGGCCTCGCGCACCACCGCCTCGGCCCGCCCGGGTTCGCGGATGCTCGCCAGGTGGAACACGACGTGCGGCCTGGCCTGGGCGAACACGGCATCGAGTGCTTCGGCATCGCGGACATCGACCTGGTAGTTCACCACCCGGCCATGGGGCAAGGCTCCACCGGCGCTGACCAGGCCGGTTGTGCCGGTTTCCACGGCAATGTCCGCAATGGAGACTTCCATCGCCCCCAGTTCGAACAGCAGCGGAATCAGGTGCGAGCCGACGCAGCCGGCGCCGCCGGTGACCAGCACGCGCCGCCCGCCGAGCCGCTCTTCGGCGGCCTCGCGGTGCAGGTCCACCGTGCGTTCCATCGCCAGTGTCATGGGGCTCTGTTCGAGCTTTCCCTCGGCCCTGGCAATCGATATCAGGGCCTGGGTCAGCGCCTGAAGCTGTTCGGCAAGGACCGGGGTGATGGCTGTGCCGCGAGGCGCGAGGGCGGCAATCTGGCGAACCAGCTCGTCGCTGGTGAGATCGGGGCAGGTTTCATCCATGGACATGAAGAACCATCCTTTCAAAAAATTCGATGCGGCTGCGGGACACTGCCCGCGGCGCCTGGTGTGAACGGTTGTTCAGCAACCTGTGCGGTGGGCAGGGACACGGCCCCCGTCTCACACAAGCTGCACTTCCCCTGGCCAGGTCGCCATGCCTTTTTCAAGGTTGTACAGCCGCAGCGGGTCGTACCCTGCCGCGACCAGGGATTTGATGACGCTGCTGCTGCGCATGCCGCTCTGGCAGACCAGCACGATGTCGCGGTCCTTGGGCAGCGGCACTGCGCCCGGTTCATGAAGCGCGCGTTCGAGTTCCGGCTTGGGCCATCCGATCGCGCCCGGAATCCGGCCCGGCAGCCATTCGGCCGGATTGCGCACATCGACGATGACCAGGTCATCGTTCGCCTGCAGCCTGGCCTGAAGCCCGTCGGACGAGATGGACCGGCCGGCCGGCGCGGCGCACACCATCACGGTTTCCCGGAGCGCGATGTCTTGCGGCGCATGGCTGCAGACCGGGCAGTCGGGATCCTTGGAGATGTGGACCGTGTTGAAGCTGAGGTCCAGCCCGTCATAGATCAGCATGCGGCCGATCATGGGCGAGCCGATGCCGCTCAGCAGCTTGATGGCCTCGGTCGCCTGCAGTGACCCGATCACGCCGGGCAGCACGCCCAGCACGCCTGCTTCGGCGCAATTGGGCGCGAACTCCTGCGGCGGCGGCTCGGGAAACAGGCAGCGGTAGCACGGACCGGTGCGCGCATCGAAGACGCTGAGCTGGCCGTCGAAACGCAGCACGCCGCCGTACACGTCGGGCTTGCCGAGCTTCACGCAGGCATCGTTGACCAGGTAGCGGGTCGGGAAATTGTCCGAGCCGTCGATGATCACGTCGTAGCCGGCAACCAGCGCCAGTGCGTTGTCGATGCCGAACCGCACGTCGTGGCGTTCGATCTTGATGTCGGGATTGAGGTCCCGCATGCGGGCTTCGGCGCTTTCGTTTTTCAGGCGGCCGAGCACGGCCTGGCCATGCACGATCTGGCGCTGGAGGTTGGTCTCTTCGACCACATCGGCGTCGACCAGCCCGATCCGCCCGACGCCTGCAGCCGCCAGGTACAGCGAAGCCGGGCTGCCCAGGCCGCCCAGGCCGACCAGCAGCACGCTGCCCGCCTTGAGGCGCCGCTGCGCATCGATGCCGAACTCGGGCAGGATGATCTGGCGGTTGAAACGCCGAATCTCGCTGCTGGTGAGTTCCGGCAGCGTGTCAGGATGAAGGTGCGCGCTCATCCTCCGGCGACGCTCGCAATGATCTGGACTTCATCGGCATCGCTGACCGATGTCTTCAGCCCGTCGAGAAGCCGGATGTCCTGGCCGTTCTTGCAGACCACGATGAACTTGCGCAGGGCTTCACCGCTGAAAAGATGGTTGCGAAGCTCGCAAGAGTCCTCCGAGAAACGCCTGAGCGCTTCCTCGATGGAAGTAACCGAAAGGGTGATGCGGCTTTGCTGGTTGGTGTACCGGCGCAGCGAACTGGGGACCATTAAAACTGCCATGTAAAGCGTCCTGATAGGGTGGGGTTCAGTTTCAAGGGCAACCTTTTAATACTAAATTTGGTGAAATAAATATTAATGCCATAGTTTTAGCGCCACAACCCCCCAAACGGACCAATCTGAAAGGCGCCTGGCCGATGGAAAAACCCCAAAAACCAAGTTACCAAACGCATTGAAGCCATACGAAATATTTCAATTGTTGAGTTTGCAAGCCATGGTTAACGTTGAAACATCGGCCAGTCCACCAGCTGGCTATTTCGGCTGCGGCGGGCCTGGAGCCGGATGGGAAAAAGGCGATCCACAATCTTTGATGCTATCATAAAAATAGCTAGCTGGGCTTATGTATCATGCGGATCAGCCTGATTTGGCTTAAAGTGCGCTTTGCAGCGAGGAATTTCTTCCTGGAACAAGCGCCCCGGCGGCGCGGCCGTGAAATGCCCCCGTTCCAATGGATTTGGCCAAGCCGTTTCCAGCGGCAGCTGCACGCGCCGGCCGCGTACGGCCAGGGTAGGGCATGGCGCTGATGACGAACTGGCCGGCATCAGTTTTTGCGCGCTGCTCGACAGGCGCCGCAGGCCAGTTGCCCCCTGAAGCCCGGCCTCATGATGAGCTGGTTACACTGGCTGGACCCCTTAAAACCGATGCACTTCATGCGGAAAACCCCGTCAATACCGTCGCAGCCCCTTCACCCGCCGCTGGTATGGCTGCCGGCCGACCACCGGCTTCTGGGCGACGAGGGGCACCAGTCGCCGTTCCTGGTGCTGGGCGAGAAATACGCCCGCGCCGTCCGGCAGTGCGCCGGGGCCCAGCCGGTGCTGTTTCCGCTGGCCGAGGTGGCCCAGATACCGGCGCTTTTGGGGCTGGTCGATGGCGTCATGCTGACCGGCTCGCCGTCCAACGTCCATCCTTCCCATTTTGGCCAGGACGTGCTCGATGCCCGCCTGCCGCTGGACCCGCAGCGCGATGCGATCACGCTGGCCCTGGTGCGGGCCTGCCTGGCGGACGGCGTGCCGCTGCTGGGCATCTGCCGGGGGTTCCAGGAAATCAACGTGGCCCTGGGCGGCTCGCTGGAGCAAAGCGTGCATGAGCGGGCGGGGCACTTCGATCACCGCGATCCCGAAGGCGTCAGCCTGGACGAGGCCTACGGGCCGGCGCATGAAGTCCGTTTCGTGCCGGGCAGCGCTTTTGCCGGCTGGGCCGGCGGCGACGCGGCCCAGGTCAATTCGCTGCATGGCCAGGGGATTGGCCGGCTGGCCGGCGGACTGCGCGCGCTGGGCCATTCGTCCGACGGGCTGGTCGAAGCCTTCGAGATCGAGGGCGCTGCCGCGTTTGCCTATGCGGTGCAATGGCATCCCGAATGGAACTGCCAGCAAAACCCTTTTTACCGTGCCATCTTTGCGGCCTTCGGCCAGGCCTGCGGGCGCCGCCATGGCAGCCGGACCCACCAAGGGGCACCGCCCGCCTGCTGAATTCACGTCAATCCAACCCACCCCAATGCGTCGACAACAGGAGCGCTTCATGAGCATGAGCAAGGCAACGACCTTCACAGAACTGGAAAACTGGCTGAACGAACGCAGAATCACCGAGGTGGAGTGCCTGGTCCCCGACCTGACCGGCGTGGCCCGGGGCAAGATCCTGCCGCGCGGCAAGTTCACCGAGGACCGGGGCATGCGGCTGCCCGAAGCGGTGGTGGCCATGGGCGTGACCGGCGAGTTCCCCGAGAGCGGCCCGTATTACGACGTGATCAGTCCGACCGACAAGGACATGCACCTGCGGCCCGACCCCTCGACCGCGCGGATTGTCCCGTGGGCCTCGAACCAGACCGCCCAGGTCATCCACGACTGCTTCGACCCGGCCGGCAAGCTGGTGCCGTTCGCCCCCAGAAGCGTGCTGCGGCGGGTTTGCGAGCTGTATGAAGCCGAGGGCCTGGTGCCGGTGGTCGCGCCCGAGCTGGAGTTCTACCTGGTGGCCCGCAACACCGACCCCAACACGCTGCTGCGCCCGCCGATCGGCCGCAGCGGCCGGGCCGAAACCTCGCGCCAGGCCTACAGCATCGACGCGGTGAACGAGTTCGACCCGCTGTTCGAGGACATCTACGACTACTGCGAGAAGATGGAACTCAACGTCGACACCCTCATCCATGAAGTCGGCGCGGGGCAGATGGAGATCAATTTTTTCCATGCCCATCCGCTGGGCCTGGCCGACGAGGTGTTCTTGTTCAAGCGCACGGTGCGCGAGGCGGCGTTGCGCCACAACATGTATGCCACCTTCATGGCCAAGCCGATCGCGGCCGAGCCCGGCAGCGCCATGCATGTGCACCAGAGCATCCTGAACAAGGAAACCGGCCTGAACATCTTCAGCAACAAGGATGGCAGCGAGTCGGAAGCCTTCTTTCATTACATCGGCGGGCTGCAGCGCTACATTCCGGCCGCCATGGCGCTGGTGGCACCGTACGTCAACAGCTACCGGCGGCTGTCGCGCGACACGGCCGCGCCGATCAACATCGCCTGGGGACACGACAACCGCACGGTGGGCATCCGCTCGCCGATTGCCACGCCGCAGGCCCGCCGGGTGGAAAACCGGGTGATCGGCGCCGACGCCAATCCCTACATTGCCCTGGCGATGACGCTGGCCTGCGGCTACCTGGGCATCAAGAACAAGATCAAGCCCAAGCCCGAGATGAAGGGCGATGCCTACCTGTCGCCGTATTCGCTGCCGCGCAGCCTGGGCGAGGCGCTGGACTGGCTGCGCCGCGAATCGGACCTGCATGAAGTGCTGGGCCGCGAGTTCGTCACGGTCTATTCCGAAATCAAGGAAATGGAGTTTGCCGAGTTCATGAAGGTGATCTCTCCCTGGGAACGCGAGCACCTGCTGCTGCTGGTATGAACGCTGCCCGACCCGATCCACAGTAACCGACCGAGAGCCGACCGCCATGAACACCCCCGTTGACACCGCCCATATCCAGGCTCAGGACCGCGCGCATTTCCTGCATCCGTTCACCGACTTCAAGGACCTGGCCGGTCGCGGCGCGCGGGTGATCACCCGGGCCGAGAACATTTACGTCTGGGATTCCGAAGGGCACAAGATCCTCGACGCCATGAGCGGCCTGTGGTGCGTCAACGTCGGCTACGGGCGCGAGGAACTGGCCAGCGCCGCTTACCGGCAGATGATGGCGCTGCCCTACTACAACAGCTTTTTCCAGACCACCAACGTGCCGGCGGTGCAGCTGGCGGCCCGGCTGGCGGCGCTGGCGCCCGAGGTGGGCGGGCGCAGTTTCCAGCATGTGTTCTATTCCAGTAGCGGCTCCGAAAGCAACGACTCGAACGTGCGCATGGTGCGCCGCTACTGGGATTTGCTGGGCCAGCCGGAGCGAAAAGTCATCATCGGCCGGATCAACGGTTACCACGGCAGCACCATGGCCGGCGCGTCGCTGGGCGGCATGTCCGGCATGCATGCGCAGGGCGATTTGCCGATTCCCAACATCACCCACATCGGGCAGCCGTATTTCTACGAGTTGGGCCGTCCGGGCGAAACTTCTGACGAATTCGGGCTGCGCGCCGCCGGCTGGCTGGAAGAAAAAATCCTGGAACTTGGCGCGGACAAAGTGGCGGCCTTCATCGCCGAGCCGGTGCAGGGCGCCGGCGGCGTGATCATTCCGCCCGACAGCTACTGGCCCGAGATCCAGCGCATCGTCGACAAGTACGGCATCTTGCTGATCAGCGACGAGGTGATCTGCGCCTTCGGCCGGGTGGGCCACTGGTTCGCCTACGAAAAATTCGGCTACCGGCCCGACCTGGTGACCTTCGCCAAGGGCGTGACCAGCGGCTACATCCCGCTGGGCGGCGTGATGGTCGGCGACCGGGTGGCCCGGGTGCTGATCGAGCAGGGCGGCGAATTCAACCACGGCTACACCTACAGCGGCCATCCGGTCGCCTGTGCCGTGGCCCTGGCCAACCTGGACCTGATGGAAAAGGAAAACCTGCCCGGGCGCGTGAAGAACGACATCGGCCCGTACCTGGCCAGGCGCTTTGCCGAGCTGGGCGAACACCCGCTGGTGGGGCTGGCCGAGACCTGCGGCTTCATGGCCGGGCTGGTGCTGACCCGGAACAAGGCGACGCATGAAGCCTTCAAGCCCGAGCTGGGCGTGGGCATGCTGTGCCGCAGCCACTGCTTCCGGCTGGGGCTGATCATGCGCGCCGTGGGCGACCGCATGATCATTGCGCCGCCGCTGGTCATGACGCATGCGCAGATCGACGAGATGGTGTCGTTGATCCGCCGTTGCCTGGACGCCACCCTGGCCGATTTGCGGGCGGCCGGTCAGCTGGATTGAATAGAATATTTGTTGCAATTTCCCGGCAGCTGCCTGGTCCGGATATTGCATCGTCAACGGGGCGTGTCCTGGCGGTTTCGAGCCGCTGCGCCTCGTTTGTTTTTACCTTTCTCCGGAGTCAGTTCCACCATGAAAAAACTTGTACTGGTCACCGCCATGTCGGTCACCCTGTTGGCGGCCTGCGGCAAAAAAGAGGAACCGGTGGCGGTGGCGCCTGCGCCAGCGCCCGTGGCCTCGGCCCCCGCGCTACCGGTCAATGCCGAGGAGAAGGTTCTCAACATCTACAACTGGCCCGACTACATTCCCGAAGGCATGACCGCCGCCTTTGAGAAGGAAACCGGCATCAAGGTCAACTACGACACCTTCGAAACCAACGAGGCCCTGCATGCCAAGCTGGTGGCCGGCAACACCGGTTATGACATCGTGGTGCCGGGCACTGTGTTTGCCAAGTCCCAGATCGAAGGCGGGCTGCTGCAGCCGCTGGACAAGGCCAAGATTGCGAACCTGGCCAATCTGGAGCCGGCCATCATGAACACGCTGACCAAGGCCGACCCGGGCAACAAGTATTTGGTGCCCTGGGCCTGGGGCTTCACCACCGTGGGCATCAACAAGACCCGGGTGGACAAGGCGCTGGCCGGCCTGCCCTTGCCGGAAAACGCCTGGGACCTGGTGTTTGACCCCAAATACACCAGCAAGCTCAGGTCCTGCGGCATCGCCTACCTGGATTCGCCGACCGAAATCATGCCGGTGGCGCTGCACTACATCGGCAAGGAAGCCTATTCCAACAATCCGGCCGACTACAAGGCGGCGGCCGACATGCTGTTCAAGGTCCGCAAGGACGTGCGCCTGTTCAGCGCCACCATGATCGACGACGTGGCCGGCGGCAAGGCCTGCGCGGTCATCGGCTGGTCGGGCGACATCAACATCGCGGCCAACCGGGCCAAGGAAAACGGCTCCAAGGAGGTCATCCAGGCCCTGCTGCCCAGCACCGGCGCGCTGCTGTTCGCCGACACCATGGCGCTGACCAAGGATGCCAAGCATCCCAACAATGCCCATGCCTTCATCAATTTCTACCTGCGGCCTGAAAACGCCGCGTCGGTGACCAACACGATGAACTATCCCACGGCCAACAAGGCGGCCATTCCCCAGGTCAAGCCGGAAATTTCCGGCAACAAGACCATCTTTGTCGAGCCCGAGTATTTCAGCAAGATGATTGCGCCGAGCAGCTTCACCAACGAAGCCCGCGAAGCCCTGGCCAACGCCTACAACAGCGTAAAAAAAGGCAAATGACCTTCATGCCCGGGGCGTGAGTCCGGGTTTTGCGGGCATGGCGCCGACGGGGCGTTGCGGTGCGCAACGGCCCTGGCTTTCAGTTGCGGAAGGACAGGCGGACATGGCGGCTGTTTGCTACTGTAACGATAGCGGTAAATGCAGGCACAGTGTGCGCAAAAAGCGATTTTGGTGCTCAAAATCCGTTTTTCCGGCCGGCACGGGCGCGCTGCGGCTTCCGGGGTACAAACAAACGCGGGATGGATGCATGGCAGAAAACGATAGCAAAGCGGGCTACCTGGTCACCGAGAAGCTGGTCAAGCGTTTTGACGACGCGGTGGCGGTGGACGAGGTCTCGCTGTCGGTGAACCGGGGCGAGATCTTCGCGCTGCTGGGCAGTTCGGGCTGCGGCAAGTCCACGTTGCTGCGCATGCTGGCCGGGTTCGAGAAGCCCACCTCGGGCCGCATCCTGCTGGGCGGCGAGGACGTCGCCAGCCTGCAGCCCTACGAGCGGCCGATCAACATGATGTTCCAGTCGTATGCGCTGTTTCCTCACCTCGACATCTGGGAAAACGTCGCCTTCGGGCTCAAGCGCGAGGGCCTGCCCAAGGCCCAGGTCCAGCAGCGGGTGGGCGAAATGCTCGACCTGGTCCAGCTCGGCCCCTATGCGAGGCGCAAGCCGCACCAGCTTTCGGGTGGGCAGCAGCAGCGGGTGGCGCTGGCCCGCAGCCTGGCCAAGCGGCCCAAGCTGCTGCTGCTCGATGAGCCGCTGGGCGCGCTGGACAAGAAACTGCGAGAGCAGACCCAGTTCGAACTGGTCAACATCATCGAGAAAGTCGGCGTGACCTGCGTGATGGTGACCCACGACCAGGAAGAAGCCATGACCATGGCCGGCCGCATCGCGGTGATGAGCAAGGGCCGGGTGCTGCAGGTCGGCACGCCCGAAGAGGTGTACGAGCATCCGGCCAACCGCTTCGTCGCGGACTTCATCGGCAATGTCAACCTGTTCGAAGGCCGGCTCAGCGTGGACGAGATCGACCGCTGCGCCGCCGCCACCGGCATCGGTGAAATCCAGGTCGGCCACGGGGTGAGCGGCATGCTGAACATGCCGCTGGCCATTGCCGTGCGGCCCGAAAAAATCGAGATCGCCAAGCAGCGCCCGGCGGTGGACCGCAATCTCTTCACCGGCAAGGTCCAGGAAATCGCCTATTTCGGCTCCTACAACACCTATATCGTGGTGGCCGAGGATGGCTCCCGCGTCCGCATCACCGAATCCAACACCTCGCGCCAGGACCAGAGCGACATCACCTGGGAAGACAAGGTGTACTTCTGGTGGGACGATCGCGCCGGCATTGTCCTGCGCGATTGACGCAACAAGAAACGCCATGGCCGCTTTCACCTTTCCCATGCCCGGCAAGCGCTTCGTGATCGGCGTGCCCTACCTGTGGCTGGTCGTGTTTTTTCTTTTGCCTTTTTTGATCCTGCTGTACATCAGCTTTGTCGACATGGGCAACGACATCAATCCGTTCAAGCCGATCTGGGACGCGCAAACCGGCCTGCTCAAGCTCAAGTACGAAAACTACGGATCGATTTTTCGCAGCAGCGAAGGCGGGGCGCTGTTCCAGACGCTTTACATCGAGGCCTATCTGCGCTCGCTCTGGTATGCGCTGTGCACCGCCGTGCTGTGCCTGGCGGTCGGCTATCCGTTCGCCTATTTCCTCGCCCGTTCACCGTCCAGCGTTCGGCCTGCGCTGCTGATGATGGTGATGCTGCCCTTCTGGACCTCTTTTTTGCTGCGCGTCTATGCCTGGAAAGGCATCCTGGCCGACCAGGGCGTGCTCAACCGGGCGCTGATGGCGCTCGGGCTCACGTCCGAGCCGATCCAGCTGCTCTACACCGACGTGTCGATGCTGGTCGGCATGACCTATGTGTACCTGCCCTTCATGGTGCTGCCGCTGTACGCCAACCTGGTGAAGATGGATTTTCGCCTGCTCGAAGCCGCGCACGACCTGGGCGCCTCGCCCTTCAAGGCCTTCTGGCTGGTGACCGTGCCGCTGTCGCGGGCCGGCATCATCGCCGGATTCATGCTGGTGTTCATTCCCTGCGTGGGCGAGTTCGTCATTCCCTCGCTGCTGGGCGGTCCGGAAAACCTCATGATCGGACGCGTGGTCTGGGACGAGAAGTTCACCAGCAACAACTGGCCCCGGGCGACGGCGCTGGCGGTGGTCATGATCGGGCTGATCGTCGTGCCGCTGGCCATTTACTACCATTACACCGGCGATGCGGCCGAGCCAGAAAAGTAGCCCGGCCATGAAAAACATTCTGGAAAAGCATTTCGGCAAGCTGTGGCTGGGGCTCGTCTTCCTGTTCCTGTACCTGCCGCTGATTTTCATGGTCGTCTTTTCATTCAACAGCACCCGCCAGGATGCGGAATTCACCGGTTTTTCGCTGCGCTGGTATGAGGCCTTGACGCGCGACACCAAGATCGTGGACGGCTTCTGGCTGTCGCTGAAAATCGCCACCGTGTCCGGCCTGCTGTCTGCCACGCTGGGCACTTTTTGCGCCTTCGTGCTGGTGCGCTACCGCCGCTTTCCAGGCCGCACCGCTTTCTCCGGCATGGTCAACGCGCCGCTGGTCATGCCCGAAGTGGTCATCGGGCTGTCGCTGCTGCTGCTGATGGTCGGCGCGCAAAACTTCCTGGGCTGGCCGCAGCGCGGCATGCTCACCATCATCCTGGGCCATACGCTCCTGGGCATGGCGTATGCCATGGTGGTCGTCCAGTCAAGGCTGCTGGAAATGAACCGCTCGATCGAGGAAGCGGCAATGGACCTGGGCGCCCGGCCGCACCAGGTGTTCTTCCTGATCACGTTCCCAAATATTTTCCAGGCCATCCTGGCTGCTTTCCTGCTGTCCTTCACCCTGTCGTTCGATGATGTGGTGATAGCGGAATTCCTCTCCGGGCCGGGTGTCAACACGCTGCCGCAGGTGATCTTTGGCTATGCGCGGCGCGGCATCAATCCGACGATCTATGCGGCTGCGACATTGCTGATCGCCACGGTGACGGTGGCCATTGTTGGCTACAGCGTCTGGATGGCGCGGAAAACCCGGCAGCGTGAACGCGAAATTTCCGCCGCGACCCGGACCCACTGATGTCGCTCCCTGGCGCGTGACCCGACATGTGCTTGGTTCAGCTTGAACGGGCCGAGAGAAATGATGAGCCACTTCAGGATTCAATTTTCACTTGTCAGAAATTTTTATCGCATTATGAAATCAAGTTGAGATGACGTCCATTTGCAATGAGCGTAATGAGAAAAGCTTTTTCATATAATGAAATAGTCTGCCAAGTAGTTGATTTTCCTAGAGAAATTTACTCTTATATAAGACATAAGAGATAGATTTAGTCTTGTAGAAGACTTAAAATAAAACCACCTTTTCTTTTCAACTAACGGAGTTCACCATGCCCCAAAGTCTTACCGAGCAACTCAGCCGCGCCCAGCAAATCGAAGCCCTTGAAAAAGACTGGGCGACCAACCCCCGCTGGAAAGGCATCAAGCGCGGCTACAGCGCCGCCGACGTGGTTCGCCTTCGCGGCTCTTTCCCGATCGAGCACACGCTGGCGCGCCGTGGCGCTGAAAAGCTCTGGGGCCTGGTGAACAACGAGCCCTACGTCAACTGTCTTGGCGCCTTGACCGGTGGCCAGGCGATGCAGCAGGTGAAGGCCGGCGTCAAGGCCATCTACCTGTCGGGCTGGCAAGTCGCCGCCGACAACAACGGTTATGCCGCCATGTACCCCGACCAGTCCCTGTACCCGGTCGACTCGGTGCCAAAAGTCGTCGAGCGCATCAACAACACCTTCCGCCGCGCCGACGAAATCCAGCATTCCAAGGGCATTGACGCAGGCGACGCCAACTACATCGACAACTTCGCGCCCATCGTGGCCGATGCCGAAGCCGGTTTCGGCGGCGTGCTGAACGCCTTTGAACTGATGAAGGCGATGATTGCTTCCGGCGCGGCCGGCGTTCACTTTGAAGACCAGCTCGCTTCCGTGAAGAAATGCGGCCACATGGGCGGCAAGGTGCTGGTGCCTACCGCCGAAGCCTGCCAAAAACTGATCGCTGCCCGGATGGCGGCCGACGTTTGCGGCGTGCCCACCCTGGTGATTGCCCGTACCGATGCCGAAGCTGCCGACCTGCTGACCAGCGACTACGACGAGAACGACAAGCCATTCATCACTGGTGAACGCACCGCCGAAGGCTTCTACAAGACCAACAAGGGCATGGACCAGGCGATTTCCCGCGCTGTGGCCTACGCCCATTACGCCGATCTGGTGTGGTGCGAAACCGGCACGCCCGACCTGGAGTTTGCCAAGAAATTCGCCGACGCCGTGCATGCGGTCCACCCCGGCAAGATGCTGGCTTACAACTGCTCGCCATCGTTCAACTGGAAGAAAAACCTGGACGATGCGACCATCGCCAAGTTCCAGAAAGAGCTCGGCGCCATGGGTTACAAGTACCAGTTCATCACGCTGGCTGGCATCCATTCCATGTGGTACAACATGTTCGACCTGGCGCAGGACTATGTGGCGCGCGGCATGACGGCGTACATCGAGAAAGTGCAGGAGCCCGAGTTTGCAGCCCGCGACCGTGGCTACACCTTCGTGTCGCACCAGCAGGAGGTCGGCACCGGCTACTTTGATGAAGTCACCACTGTGATCCAGGGCGGCAAGTCGAGCGTGACCGCGCTGACCGACTCGACCGAAGAAGAGCAGTTCCACTGATCCAGCAGTCAGGGTAAGCTGAACGCCAAGGCCTTGGGCAACCCGCAGCGGTGGCCCAAGGCCTTTTTCGGGGTGCAGGCGTGATGACTGCGGTTAAAATCATCTGACATTTACGACAACAAGAGCGAGAAAGGCAAACTGGTTATGACACCGCGAACTAAAACGGCGAAGTTTTTAAAGCTTACGAAGCCGTAGTCCGCGCGCCTCGTGCGCTGCCAGCTACCAAATTCATAGTAAAGCGCGGTTCGATCCGCGTTTTTTTTTGCCCAACGCCATTTTTTCTTTTCACCATGATTCAAATCACACTTCCTGACAGTTCCAAACGTGAATACCCCCAGGCCGTCACGGTGGCCGACGTGGCCGCGTCAATCGGCACCGGCCTGGCCAAGGCTGCCCTGGGCGGCAAAGTGGATGGCAAACTGGTCGATACCAGCTACCTGATTGACAAGGACAGCGCGGTGTCGATCATCACCGCCAAGGACGCCGACGGCCTGGAACTGATTCGCCATTCCGCCGCGCACCTGCTGGCATATGCCGTCAAGGAACTGTTCCCTGAAGTGCAGGTGACCATTGGACCGGTGATTGAGAACGGATTTTTCTACGATTTTTCGTACAAACGGCCGTTTACACCCGAAGATCTGCTGGCCATCGAAAAGCGGATGATCGAATTGGCCGCCAGGGATGAGCCCGTGACGCGCCGCGTCCTGCCGCGCGATGAAGCCGTCGCTTATTTCAAAAGCCTGGGCGAGCATTACAAGGCCGAAATCATTGCCAGCATTCCGGCCAATGAAGACGTGTCCTTGTACCGCGAAGGCGCTTTCGAGGACTTGTGCCGTGGCCCTCACGTGCCGAGCACAGGGAAGCTGAAGTTTTTCAAGCTCATGAAAGTTGCTGGCGCCTACTGGCGCGGCGACCACCACAACGAAATGCTGCAACGCATCTACGGCACGGCCTGGGCCACCAAAGACGAGTTGCAGCAGTATTTGACAATGCTCGAGGAAGCCGACAAGCGGGACCATCGCAAGCTCGGCAAGGAACTCGACCTATTCCATATCGATGATCACGCGCCGGGCCTGGTGTTCTGGCACCCGAAGGGCTGGACTGTCTGGCAGGGCGTGGAGCAGTACATGCGCAAGGTGTACCAGGACAATGGTTATCAGGAAGTCAAAGGTCCGCAACTGCTGGACAAGACGCTTTGGGAAAAAACCGGCCACTGGGACAAGTACCGCGACAACATGTTCACGACCGAGAGCGAAAAGCGCGATTTCGCCTTGAAGCCGATGAACTGCCCCGGCCACATCCTGATTTTCAAGCAGGGCATCAAGAGCTATCGCGATCTGCCGCTGCGCTACGGCGAGTTCGGACAGTGCCATCGCAACGAGCCCACGGGCGGCCTGCATGGCATCATGCGCGTTCGCGGATTCACCCAGGACGACGGCCACATTTTCTGTACCGAAGATCAGATTCTCAAGGAATGCGTGGACTACACGACGCTCCTGCAAAAAGTCTATGCCGACTTTGGCTTCAAAAACATCATCTACAAGGTCGCCACACGTCCCGACGCCCGCATTGGCTCTGACGAAAGCTGGGACAAGGCCGAGCACGCACTGATCGAAAGCCTGCGCGCCTCGGGTTGTGAATTCGAGATTTCCCCGGGCGAGGGCGCGTTTTACGGCCCGAAAATTGAATACACGCTCAAAGATGCCATCGGCAGGCAGTGGCAGTGCGGAACGATCCAGGTTGATTTCTCAATGCCCGAGCGCCTCGATGCCGAGTACGTGGGTGAGGATGGCGCGCGCCATCGGCCCGTGATGCTGCACCGCGCCATTGTCGGAAGCATGGAGCGATTTATTGGAATTTTGATTGAAGAACATGCTGGCGCATTGCCTACCTGGCTTGCGCCAGAGCAGGTTTCTGTGCTGACTATCACCGATGCGCAGGCCGATTACGCCAAAAGAGTTGCTAAAATGCTGCAGAATCAAGGGCTTAGGGTCAACCTTGATCTGCGTAACGAGAAAATAACGTATAAAATACGCGAGCACTCTTTGCAAAAGCTTCCTTTTATCCTCGTCGTAGGTGACAAAGAAATGGCAGCCGGCGCAGTTTCAGTGCGTGCCCGGGGTAATAAAGACCTTGGCGTAATGTCCCTTGAAGCGTTTTTCAATCGAATTGCTTCCGACATTGCTCAAAAAGCCTGATGAGTTCGCAACTATGGTGAACAAAGGCTAAAGCCCTTAAAGGGCGGGCGCAAGCAGCTATAGCTTTTATAGCAAAAATTAAAGGATTCGAACCATCGCTACAGAATTTCGTGACCGCCGTCACCGTGAAGAACGTAAGCATCGCTTAAATCGTGAAATCATGGCCCCCGAAGTACGCCTTTCCGGGCCGGACAATGAGCCTTTGGGCATTGTCAGTCTGATGGAGGCGTTGCGTCTGGCTGGTGAAGCGGATGTGGATCTGGTTGAGATTTCACCCACGGCTATTCCGCCTGTTTGCCGGCTCATGGATTACGGAAAATTCAAGTACGCCGAACAGAAGAAAGCTGCCGAGGCGAAGTCAAAGCAAAAAGTGATCGAGGTCAAGGAAGTCAAGTTCCGGCCCGGCACCGATGATGGCGACTACAACATCAAGCTACGCAACATCAAGCGTTTTCTTGAGGACGGCGACAAGTGCAAAATCACGCTGCGCTTTCGTGGCCGGGAAATCACGCATCAGGAGTTGGGTCTGGCCTTGTTGGCACGCATTCGCGATGAGTTGGCAGACTTGATTTTGGTCGAGCAGTTTCCAAAGCTTGAGGGCCGGCAGATGGTGATGATGATTGCACCTGGCCGCAAGAAGGTGGCTCCGAAGGCTTCGGCAGAGGTGGCTTGAGTCTTGTTTGGCATGCTGCGTCCGAGCCTTCCAATCAGTTAGAAGGCTCCCAAGGCAATCAATAATCGGTGCATCTAAATCATGTTCCCGTGATTTCCGGCGTTTAGCTGGATTTCCAAAAGTGGCGGTGTGAAACCCGTTGCGCCAATGGCAAGCGTCAAACCTTGTCATTACAAGTGGCTCGGGGCCATCAAGTCTGCGAAAGTTTCGCAGCGCCTCACGAGCACAAACGAAAAGGAGCATACACATGCCCAAAATGAAGACCAAAAGCGGCGCTAAAAAGCGTTTCCGCGTTCGTCCAGGTGGCACCGTCAAACGTGGCCAAGCCTTCAAACGTCACATCCTGACCAAGAAGACCACCAAAAACAAACGTCAACTGCGTGGATCGGTCGCTGTTCATGAGACCAATATGGGTCACATGGCGCAGATGCTGCCAGGCCGTGGCATTTAATTCAACGACGAACAAGGAGTAATACATGCCTCGCGTCAAACGTGGTGTAACGGCTCGCGCCCGCCACAAAAAAGTTCTAGCCCTTGCCAAAGGTTTTCGCGGTCGCCGCGGTAATGTCTTCCGGATCGCTAAAGAAGCGGTAATGAAGGCAGGGCAATATGCCTACCGTGACCGTCGTAACAAGAAGCGTGTGTTCCGCCGACTGTGGATCGCCCGTATCAACGCCGCAAGCCGTTCATTTGGCCTGACCTACAGCCAGTTTGCCAATGGCCTGAAAAAAGCGGGCATCGAGATCGACCGCAAGGTCTTGTCCGACATGGCGATTCACGACAGCGCTGCCTTTGGCGCCATCGTCGAGCAGGCCAAAGCCAAGCTGGCTGCCTGATTTTCAGGATAGTACGCTATTAAATAAATAGCTGCTTATGTAGGAAAATAGAGGGCTAGAGCTTGAAAAGGCTCTGGCCCTTTTTCATGGTCTTCTGTGTAGCGTGATTGTCATGCCCAAGTGACCGAAAGTAGCGCTGCTGTGTTTCTTCCTGCACCCGTACAAGAGAACTTATGAACGACGCCGATACCCTCAATGAACTGATAACCACTGCCAAGGCCAACTTCGCGCAGTCTGTAACGCCCGCAGATCTGGAAAATGCCAAAGCGCAGTTTCTAGGCAAATCAGGCCGCATCACCGAATTCATGAAGGGTATGGCACAGCTTTCAGTCGAAGAGAAAAAGTCCCGCGGTGCTGCGGTCAATTTGGCCAAACAGGCCATTGTGACCGCATTGAACGAGCGTCGTCTTGCGCTTGCAAATGCAGAACTTGAAAAGCAGTTGAAAGCCGAGGCGCTCGATGTGACCCTTCCCGGCCGCCAGCGACCGCAGGGCGGCCTGCATCCCGTGTCGCTTACCCTGGAAAGGATTGAATCGATCTTCGGGTCCATGGGTTTTGACGTGGCGCAGGGTCCCGAGATTGAAACTGACTGGTTTAACTTTACGGCGCTCAATACACCTGAAGACCATCCGGCGCGATCGATGCACGACACTTTCTATGTCGAGGGCGGTACTGAAAGCGCACCCAACCTGTTGCGCACCCATACCAGCCCCATGCAGATCCGCTATGCCGTCCAGCATGTCAAAAAGCACCGTGCACTGATTGATGCGGGCGGCCGTATGCCCGAAATTCGTGTGATTGCCCCGGGTCGTACTTACCGGGTCGACAGCGATGCGACACATTCACCCATGTTCCACCAATGCGAAGGGCTGTGGATTGGCGAGAACGTGAGCTTCAAGGATTTGAAGTTTGTTTTCACCGATTTTTGCCGCACCTTTTTTGAGAGCAATGATCTGGTACTCCGCTTTCGCCCCAGCTTCTTTCCGTTCACGGAGCCGAGCGCCGAAATCGACATTCAGTTCCATTCCGGACCGCTGTCGGGTCGCTGGCTCGAAGTGGCGGGATCGGGACAGGTTCACCCCAATGTGGTGCGCAACATGGGACTCGATCCTGAAAAATACATCGGTTTTGCCTTTGGCATGGGACCGGACCGGTTGACCATGCTGCGCTACGGCGTCAATGACCTGCGCCTGTTCTTTGATGGCGACATCCGCTTCCTGTCCCAGTTCCAGTCATAACAACAAGAACAGCAAACGAAAGAACAAGGCCACACCATGCAATTTCCAGAATCCTGGTTGCGCGAATTTTGCAATCCACCGATCAGCACCGAGCAACTCGCTGAAACCCTGACCATGGCCGGACTTGAAGTCGAAGAGCTCAAGCCGTTCGCTCCACCGTTCAACTTGATTGTGGTGGGTGAAATCATGGAAGCCATGCAGCATCCCAACGCCGACCGCCTGCGTGTGTGCCAGGTTGACGTGGGGCAAGCCAAGCTTCTCACCATCGTCTGTGGGGCACCCAATGCCCGGGTCGGCATCAAGGTGCCTTGCGCGCTGGTGGGCGCTGAACTGCCCCCTGGCGAAGATGGCAAGCCTTTCCTGATCAAGGTGGGCAAACTGCGCGGCGTTGAGAGCGAAGGCATGCTGTGCTCGGCGCGGGAACTCAAGCTTTCGGAAGACCATGGCGGCCTTCTGGAACTGGCGCCTGACGCACCGGTGGGGCTGGATATCCGCCAGCATCTCAAACTCGATGACACCTTGTTCACGCTCAAGCTCACACCCAATCTGGCGCATTGCCTGAGCATCTACGGGGTGGCGCGCGAGGTTGCGGCGCTGACCGGCGCACCCTTGAATTCTCCGGCGTTTCCCATGGTGCAAGTCGGAAATCTGGAAAAACTGGCTGTCAGAATCAGCGCCCCCGACCTGTGTGGCCGCTTTTCGGGCCGAATCGTGCGCAACGTGAATCCGCAAGCGACGACACCATCATGGATGAGCGACCGCCTGGCGCGTTGCGGTCAGCGCAGCGTGACGGCACTGGTGGATATTTCCAACTACGTGATGTTCGAACTGGGCCGCCCCAGCCACATCTTCGACCTCGACAAGATCCAGGGTGGACTGGACGTTCGCTGGGGCAAGCCGGGGGAGTCGCTCAAACTGCTGAACGGCAATACCGTCGTGGTCGATGAACGGGTCGGCGTGATCGCTGACGACCACCAGGTTGAATCGCTGGCCGGCATCATGGGGGGCGACGCCACAGCCGTGTCGGATGACACGAAAAATGTTTATGTTGAAGCTGCTTTCTGGTGGCCCAAAGCCATCGCAGGCCGTTCACGCCGCTACAACTTCTCCACCGATGCCGGTCACCGTTTCGAGCGTGGCGTAGACGCCGGGCAAACCGTGGAGCATATCGAACGCATTACCCAGCTCATCATCGACATTTGCGGAACGTCAGAAACGGTCTGTGGCCCTCTTGATGACCTTCAGGTCAATCTTCCAAAGGCCAAAGCGGTGACCTTGCGTGTGGCCCGTGCAGCCAAGATCATCGGGATGCCGCTGACGCAAGCGCAATGTCAGGATGCACTTGTGCGCCTGGGTCTCGATGTCAAGGCGGGCGAGGGCATGCTGACCGTTACGCCACCAAGCTACCGTTTCGACCTGCAGATAGAGGAAGACCTGATTGAGGAGGTGGTGCGCATTGTCGGCTACGACCAGTTGCCGCAAACGCCGCCGCTGGCCCCCATCACTGCGCGAATCCGCCCTGAAGCCGAACGCAGTCCGTTTGCCGTGCGTCGTGCCTTGGCGTCGCTTGGCTACCAGGAAACCATCAATTTCAGTTTTGTCGAAGCGCGCTGGGAGCACGAACTGGCTGGCAATCCCGATCCCATCAAACTGCTGAACCCGATTGCCAGCCAGATGAGTGTCATGCGTTCCTCGTTGCTGGGTTCGTTGCTGCAGGTGCTCAAGTTCAACCTGGACCGCAAGGCTTCCCGCGTGAATGTCTTTGAGTTGGGCCGGGTTTTTCTGCGCGACCCACAAATCCAGGATACAGACACCGCCGTAGCAGGTTTCCACCAGCCCATGCGGGTTGCGGGTCTGGCCTACGGACCACGCGCTGCGTTGCATTGGGGTCAGCCTGACAAAGGAGTCGATTTTTTCGATGCCAAGGGAGATGTTGAAGCCTTGCTGGCACCGCTTCAAGCTGTTTTTGCGCCTGGCGCGCATCCCGCAATGCATCCGGGCCGCTGTGCCAGCGTATCCGTTGCCGGAATGCAGATCGGCTTTGTCGGTGAACTGCATCCGCAATGGCGACAAGGTCATGAACTGGCCCAGCCGCCCCTGCTGTTTGAACTCGAACTCGATGCGGTCCTGCAGCGTCAGGTGCCCGTTTTCAAGGCGGTCAGCAAGTTTCAGCCTGTCGAGCGCGATATTGCCGTGATCGTGCAGGAAAATGTGAGCCATGCAGACCTCATGTCAGCCATTCAAGATGCCAATACGCAGGGCTTGCTCAAGGGTGCTACCTTGTTCGATGTGTACCGTCCGCAACATGCCAATCTGCATGTCCCGTTGGGTGAAAAAAGTTTGGCGGTGCGCCTGATCCTTTCCAGCGATGTGGCAACCTTGACCGATGAATCGATCGATACAGCGGTTCAGGAAATTGTGGCAATGCTGCATGTCCGGTTCCAGGCCCGACTGCGCGCTTGAGCCTTCAATGCAGACCCATGCAAACAAACCATAGCCAGAAAGATGCCCATGGAATTCTCTGTTGAAAGCCTGGAAACACCAGCGCTGACCAAAGCGCATCTGGCTGAGTTGCTGTTTGAGCAGATCGGGCTCAACAAACGCGAGTCCAAGGAAATGATCGATGCATTTTTCGAACTCATTTCGGAATGTTTGATTGAGGGCAAGGATGTGAAGATATCGGGATTTGGGAACTTTCAGATACGCACCAAGGCGCCCAGGCCCGGACGGAATCCGCGAACCGGCGAAACCATACCCATTGGGTCCAGAAGGGTGGTGACATTTCACGCGAGCCACAAGCTGAAGGACCAGATCCAGGGAACACCCAGCGGCGAAACCGAAATAGAAGCTCTTTTTGCAACGGTCAATACCGCGTGACATGACTTCCTGTGCGATGCCGCAGAAGTTGGAGTAGATTCGAAGCTTCTTTTCGAAGGGCATTGATTTAATTGGAGAATTCCTTTCCTCCCATTCCTGAAAAACGCTATTTCACGATCAGCGAGGTTAGCAAGCTGTGCGGAGTAAAACCGCATGTCCTGCGTTATTGGGAGCAGGAGTTCACGCAATTGCGGCCCATGAAAAGGCGCGGCAATCGCCGCTACTACCAGCTTCACGAAGTGAAATTGATCCGCAAAATACGCCAACTGCTTTATGAGCAGGGATTCACCATTGTTGGAGCCCGGAATAAATTGCAGGAACTTTTGCCGGCTGCAATGGCCGAGCGGCTTGACAGTGAGCCCATGTTTTTGCCAACGGAATCTCAGGCCAAACAAAATGGCAACGCATCTTCTCGTTTTCCGAGCCCATTTGAAGATGCAAGTGCAACTCAAGATATGACGGGCGATAGCGCTGTTGTTTCAGATTCGACAGCCGTCCGGCCACTTCTCTCACTGGTGCGCCAAGAATTGATGAACATACGGGATCTGCTTGGACCAACCGGCTGATAAGGGTGTGCGTCAGGTTATAATTTAAAACTTGTCGGTGTGTGGCGCAGCCTGGTAGCGCACTTGCATGGGGTGCAAGGGGTCGAAGGTTCGAATCCTTTCACACCGACCATATGAATCAGGGACTTAGCTTCAAAAGGGGTTAAGTCCTTTCTTCTTTCTGGGTGTGGCTTGAAAATTTAGCCACCCCTTTAACCACACCGCTGAAATTGCTGGATGAGTTCGCCCTGCGCATTTCCGCTTGCTTGCAAGCTTAGTGCTGCCTTATTTGTGCTGCTGGGGTCGGTGTCGGCCAGCACGACCCTCACATGTTGAGGTTACCTGGTTTTCAGGCGCAAAATAGGTGTTTTTGCAACCCTTAGTGGAGTAGCGCATGGAATACGGCCCTGAGCACGCCAAGGTCGTTCGCCAGGTTTTCGGCTACCAAGTCGAACTGCCCGTTGCGCGTCAAGTTGGTCTCCACGAACCCCGCCGGAGCCTCAATCCCGAAGTCGGCAAGATTCCGCTCTACCTCAATCCGAACTACCGCGCTAAGCCCCAGTGGCTTCAGAACGCCATCTGCAAAATGCTGGACGTGCTCACGGGGGAGGCTTTTTCCGGGCGCAAACGCTGAGCACTGGTCGAACACCCTATTCGCGTCACTCCCCTTCAGCACGCCGGCCTGATGGTGGTAGAAATTCTTAATGGCCTGGAAACCGTATGAATGCGCAATGATGGCGAAAGGCGTTTTCGCCGTAATGCCATTTCCGTACTAACCAAGCCACTAACCTTCGTAGCAGTCCTTGCACGCCCCCCGCGCAGCGCTGAGCCTGTTCAATAAACCCTGCCCTAGCCAGCCGTGGTTATTGGCGTTGTTGTGTCCGGTTTCAAAGGCGGTAGTGTCGTCGGCCGTGCCGTGGTAAAGCCGTGCTGGACGGCCTTGCGAATCAAGGGGTCCGTGTCTTCCGCTGTCCAGGGCGCCCCTTCCGGCAGATTGTCCAGCCAGTCCCTGAGTTCCTTTGACGGTTGTTGTGTTGCCATTTGCAGGATTTTGCATCCGCAACCATCTTTTCGCTCAGTAGCCTTCCTAAGAAACACCAGCCTCCGTCGGCTGCAAGGAGAACCCGAAGTGCGCAGTACGGCGCTGGAGCTGCTTGACCACGCGCTCGCGGTATCGCTGCTCGTATTGATCGGCACCAGGATCGTCGTAGTTCAAGCCGAACCGGATCGCGCGATAGAGCAGTATTGCGATCTTGCGAGCCGTC
>JAQGMN010000322.1 GCA_028292345.1 Polaromonas sp.
CGCAGGCAGACCGTCAGCTGGCCGAAGCAGGTCGGGCACCCCTGCGCCAGCCTGAAACCCGCCAAGCCACTGAACGGCCAAATCCGCGCCAGGGGTTTTCCCAGAACTGGTAAAGCAACCAGGAACAAGCCAATGTCAGGACGCCTGCGGTCAACACACCTGCCAGGGCCCCAAGAAACGGAACATGCTGCCTGACAAGCTCCAAGAGTGCAAAATGCAGCAGGTACGTGCCATAGCTCAAGCGGCCTGCCCACACCGACACGCCCATGAGCATTTCAGGGGGTTTTAGTGAAGCCAGTGCAAGCACGGCAGGCAGCATCAGCGCAAACGATAGCGCCGCCAGCCAGCTGATCTGGTTGCGCAACCATGTGGCATTGAGTCCGTGATCGCCCAGTCGGGCGAACACGTCAGCCAGCAACAGCCAGCCAGCAACGCCCAGGCCAAGGCAGATCAATGCCAGTTTTCTACTTTTCCACTTTTCAGACACTTGCCATGCCAGACCGCCAAGCAAAAACTCCACCAGCATGCCCGGCAAGTGGTGCATGGCAATATAGGCCGGGTTCTGCAAGCCGGTGTCGGCAAAATGCGCCAATGCAATCCGCATGCCGAGCGCCGCGCCAACCAGAACGGCAAATCGGCCAGGCCGGCCTCGCGTCAACACGGCCATCAAAGGCAAAAACAGGTAAAACTCGACTTCGGCCGGCAGGCTCCAGAAGGCCGGGTTATAAAAAAAAGTCATTTCACGAGACTGCAACTGGGCAAACACAAGGTGTTCCCACACATAAAGCACCGGCAGGCCGGACCCCGCCTTCATGCCCACATACAGTGCAAGTGCCGCCAGATAGGCCGGATAAATCCTGAAGGCCCGGCGAATGGCAAACTCAAGCGGCACCAGCTTGCGCCCGAGCAGATACGGCGAGAACAAGAAACCGCTCAGCACAAAAAACAGGTCCACCCCTGTATAGGCAAAACGCAGCAAGGCAATGTCAATGTTGGCATACGACGCATAGTGCGCATACACCACCATCCCGGCGGCCAGGCCCCGCAATGCCTCAAGGCTCCAGACCGTGTGCGCCTCGTGACCGGGTTTTGGGGAATTCATGCGTTGTGGCCGGCCTCGCCGCGTGCCAGCTCATTCAGGACCAGGGGTTTTTCAATCAGCCAGCGGTCGCCATCGCGTTGCAATATCTCGTCCGACTGTAGCCGCTGCAGCGCCCGCGTGATCGATTCGCGCGTCGTGTTCAACCGCCAGGCCAGTTCTGCATGGGTCGGCAGCATCAGTTCGAGCTTTCCCGCCGCACTCCACACCACCCACGCGCACACGCGGGAACTGACAGGGTGGACCGAGAGAATCTTTTGCCAGCTCAGGAATTCACAAACCTGCTGCGCCAGGTCAGACGCAATGCGAAAACTCATGTCTGCATTTTTTAACAAAATAATTGCCGGTTCCGGCGCCATGATGGCCAGCGTAGTGGCCGACATGGCCACCCAGGTCAGGTCAATCGGGTGCGCGGCGATCAGGTTGGCCTGTCCGAAAACCTCATTTACCTCGATGGAGGCCAGGGCCACCTCGCGGCCGTCAATCGTGTGGTCGATCGCCTGCAACCTGCCCTGAAGCACAATGCCCAGGCCCCGAAAAGCCTTCGCGCCCACCAGTAACACCTCCCGCCGCCTTAAATGGATGATGTCCATGGCAAGCGACGCCTGCTCGACCACGGCGTCCGGAGCGTTCGCAAAAAGTGTGCATTGCTTCAGCGCCAGGCTCGATACCGGCATTTAAATAGCTTTCCAGACCACCATGCCGCTAAAATCCAAAGCTGAGCTGTTCCAAACTTCGGGAGTTGAAAATGTTGTGTGCATTGCCGCGTATTGTAATTCTCGCAACATTATTTTTAATTTCACATCTGTCGGTGCTCGCCGCCGGGCCCGTGTCCGTCGCCCGGGTGGCCCTCGCGGTCGGCGACGCCAAAAGGGTGGACGCGGCCGGACAGACCGAGCAGCTGCGCCTGGGCTCCACGCTGGCCGATGGCGACCGGGTGGTCACCGGCAAGGATGCGGTCGTCATCCTTGTCTTTGTCGACAAGGGCCGCGTTTCATTGCGCGCCGACACCGAGCTGATCATTCGCAAATACCGGGCCGATCCGGCCGGCCTCGACAGCCAGATCACTTTTGAACTCGTTCGCGGCGCGATGCGGCAAATATCAGGCCATGCGGCGCAACTTCAGCCAGAGCGTTACCGGCTCAACACCCCCATTGCCGCCATTGGCGTGCGGGGAACGGACTTTCTGGCCAAGACCCAAGGCGACACCCTGGAAACTTTCGTCCAGGAGGGCAAGATCGTCATTCTTCCCGGCGGAATTTCCAGCAGCTGCTCGCTGGCCGGCGCCTCCAGCCAGTTGTGTGCGCCGCTAGCCGCCATTTCGGCAGACGATGCCAGCCGCTACCTTCGCCTGCTCGCCACCGGAAAAATCGAGCGGCGCATGATCTCCAATGACGAAATGGAGCAGGTGTTTGGCATCAGCGTGGCAAAGCTGGCCGTTCCCGGCGAAACCGTCCGCATGGCCGCTGCCAGCTCAAAAAGCATCGATACGGCCAAGCCTGCCAGCATGATGGAGGAGTTTCCCCGCAGCCCCAGTGCCCGTTCTGAAGACCAGCTCAATGAAGTGAAGAGCCAGGCAGCCAGCCACAAGCTGGAGGACGGCAATGCCATTGCCGGCACACTCCTGCCGCCTGTGATTGTTGAGCCCGTCGTGTCGGTGGCGCCCATTGCGGCGGAAGCGGGCGCACCTGGCCCTGCCGTTTCCCCAGCCAGTCCCGCCGTCCCGGTAGTGACCGGTCCCGTCGTGCTTCCTGCGCCAGTGTTCAAGCAACTGGTGTGGGGCCGTTTTGCGTATGCAAAAGACCTTCCCCTTCAGCTCCCCGTCCCCTACGAAGAGGCCAGCCAGGGCCGCCATGTCACGGTCGGCCTGCTGGGACAATATGCCCTGTGGCGCGCCAATCCGTCGGGCACCCTCGACGGCTCGCTGCGCGGAAAGACCGAGTTCGACATGACCTCGGGCGAGGCAGTGTTCCAGAGCGGTTTGAGCGTTTCGGCAGCGCAAATCCAGAAGGCTTCGCTCAGCGTTGACTTTGACCGCGCGCGGTTTGACACCAGCATGACCCTGAGCAGTGCCCAGACGGGTGCGGTCGGCCTTAGTGCTACCGGAAAGATCAACGATGAAGGCGTGTTCAACGGCGGAAATTCCCTGCAGCACGTTGCCGGGGCGCTGACCCGCGATGGCAAGGAAGCCGGCATGCTGTTTACCCGTACCCATGAACTTGGAGCATTTCAGGGCGTGACCTTGTGGAATGCTCGATGAGTCCAGGCCATCTGGGCTTGAAGTGGCGTCTTGGATTGATGGCTGTCGCGCTGGCAGGCAGCGCATTTTTTTCGCAATTGCAGGTGACGGGATGGGCTGACGCGCAACTGCATGATTTGTTCACGCGCTGGCTGCCGCCCCGGCCGGCCACCGCACAGCTCGTGCTGGTCGACATCGACGAGCGCAGCCTGGCCGAAATCGGCCCCTGGCCCTGGCCGCGCCCCGTCATTGCCCAGCTGATGAAGTCCCTGCGCGACCGCGGCGTCAGGCTGCAGGTGTGGGACATGTTCCTGTCCGAGACCGCCTCCGGCGATGCAGAGGTCCAAAAGCTGCTGGCCGGTTCCGCGTCCGACATCCTGCTGTCGCAGGTGCTCGTCGTCGACCCCGCCGTGCAGGACCCGCCGCACGCCGGAAGCCTGCATGCCATGCCAGGCGCGCCCGATGTTTGCGCGTCCCACGCCCCCATCATCGGGCAGTTTGGCGTGGCCGGCACCTTGCAGCCCCGCTATGTCGGCCATATCAGCGCCACCCCCGACGTCGACGGGCGGCTGCGTAAATTGCCTGCCGTGCTGTGCCATGCCGGCCAGCGCTATCCGCAACTCGCCATTGCCGCAGCACTGGCGCTGGAGCCCGATGCGCCCTGGACGCTGCGCGCAGGCAGTTTTCCTTTTGGACCGCACCGCTGGCTGGAGCGCGGAAAGCTCCAGTTCGCCCTGGATGCAAACGGCTACCTGCCGATTGCCTACCATCGCCCGCACACCGCCTGGCCGGCCATCAGCGCCTCCCAGCTGCTGGACCCCAATGCCTCCCTGCTGCCTCTGCAAAACCAGGTCGTGGTCATCGGGGCCACGGCGCTGGGCCTGGGGGACACCATCAACACGCCCCACCATGCCCATGCGCCCGGCGCCAGCGTCCATGCCGAACTGATGGGCGCCGCCATCGACCACAGCTGGGTGGTTTCCCCGCGCTCGTCGGCCCTGATTGCCGCCGCCATGGCGGCGTTGCTGGCGCTCATGCTGTTTCCCTTGCTCCAGCTCCAGCGGCGTCCCGCCTTGAGCGCCCTGGCACTGGCGGGCGCGCTGGCCGCTCCCCTGATGATTGCCATCTTTGCGCGCTTTGCCGACCTGACGCTGCCCATGGCGGCGCCCTGCGCCGCCCTGATGTGCTTCAGCCTGGGGCTTTTCATGGCGCAGGCAAACACCGAGCGCCGCCAGGTGCTGCGCCTGGCCGCCCATCTTGAAAGCTTTCTGCCGCGCGGACTGGCCCATGACATCGCGCAGCAAAATCCCAGCGGCGAAAGCCTGGGAAAGCCCTGCGAGGGCGTGCTGCTGGCGCTTCGCATCGTCGGGCTGGAGCGCTGGATTGGCTCGGTCGACAGCCTGCAGGCCCTGGCCCTGGTGCATGCCGTCAGCACCCTGGCGGACCGCAGCGCCACCTGGCACGGCGGCGCCCTGGAGCATGTGCAAGGCGAAACGTTTTTGCTGGCGTGGCCGCATTCAGACACCTCGGGCGTTAGCGCCGCCATTGCCGCCGGCCGAAAGCTCCTCCATGAACTCGAGCCCCTGCTCCAGCACAACGAAAGCGAGTACAACCCGCTGGGCGCGCGCGTCGCGGTCGAGGCCGGTTCCTTCCTTGTCGGCGTGGTGGGTTCGCGGGCCAGCCGCAGGCCCCTGCTGCTCGGCCCCGTGGCTGACACCGTGCTGGCCATGCTTTCCCTGTGCGACGAACTTGCCGCGTCCCTGCTGGTAGGCCCCAACGCCGCGGACACCCGTCCAGAAAGCACGCTGCACTGCCTGGGCCAGTTCCTGCTCCCCGACCAGATGCATCCCAAGCCCTTGTACAGATCCGAAGTGTGAGCCTTCATCCTGTTGCTTTCAATTCCACGGCCTTGCACGTCGGGTTTTGCCGGTGGCCGGCCGCGCTGTGCGTGTTGCTGGCGCTGTGGGCCGGCGCCGCCCTGGCGCAGGCGCCAGAGCTCAATGCCCAGGACGGCGCCGAAGCCGATCAGGCGTTCGAACAGGCCCTTAAGGAATTGCAACTGGAGCAATGGGGCCAGGCCGAGCTCTACCTTGAACGCAGCCTCATGCACAACGCCGACCATGCGGAGGCCCGGCTTCAGCTCGCCCTGCTGCTGGCGCGGCGCGGCCAGCTCGATGCCGCCAGGGCGCTGATTGAAAGTCTCATCGACGACCCGCGCACGCCCGCCGGGCACCGCGAACGGCTGCAAACCCTGCTGGCCAGTTCAATGCCCCTGGCGCTCCCGCCGCCGCCAGCCAGGCTGCCCGCGCAGACAAAGGCAGAAATCACCATCGGCTACACGCGCAACCCCTATGCACGGTCCAGCCTTGACGAACTCACGCTCACCCTGGCGCAAGGCAGTATCACCTTGCCCGTGGCCCGGAACGACCAGCCCGCCGGCACGGTCAGCCTGGCGCTGCGCCATGTCGTGCAGGACCAGTGGGGCCTGGAAGTCAACCAGCAGAAGTGGGGCGGCTCCGAAGGGCGCAGCGCCGGCAGCCTGCTGGTGTTTGGCGCCGGCACAGTGGCAGGGCAGGGCGTCCAGTGGTCCGCGCTGGCCCTGCGCTCGCTGGACGACACCACACGCCAGGCCGTAGGCCTGTCCATTCCCCACCAGGCCTGGCGCTTCACGGCCGGGCTGTTCAACGAGTCCGCGCTCGAACGCCGCGGCTACACCCTGCGCTTTGACCGCGCCCTGGCCATGCCGCCGAGCCTGCAGTTTGTGGGCTATGCCGAGCTGGAGCGGGCCACGGCAGGAAAGTCAAGCCTGGCGCGCGCCGGCATCCTGGCCGAATGGGCTGTGGCGCCTTCCTGGGTGGTGTCAGGGCAGGCCACGCTCCACCGTGACCTCCAGGGTTACAGCCCTCTGCTGGAAAGCAATGCGCCCCGCAAGATGCTGGCCGCCTACCTGGCGCTGGAGCGCCACTGGGAGCCCGCGCCCCGGTGGCGCATTGCCGGGCGGGTCCACGCAGCGCAGCGCTGGAGCAACATATCCCTGTTTGAATACCGCGACGCCGGCGTGCAGCTCAGCCTGCAGCGTTTGTGGCCCTAGAGTCGCATAGAGCCAAACATACTCGTCCAAGCCCCTGCCGCACTGATCCACGTCCCCCGGATTCGTCATCTGGCGCTTGCAAAGCCACCGCTTCGTCATCGCGAGGCCGCAGACCATGGCGATCCATGGCTGGTTTAGGCGCAGTCATGGATTGCCGCACTTCTGTCATTGCGAGGAGCGAATGCAACGCGGCAATCGCAATGGCCCGAATATTAAAAATTATTTCATCTATTTCAGGCTTTTGCCTGTCGAATTTATCCAATATATCGTATTTATCGTATCTATCGTATTCATCGTATTTATTCCAATATATCAACTAAGAAACTGGTGGCATTTTTACAACGGTTTGCCGTGGTATGCCGGCGTTCTCCCCGGACGGACAGGTTTTAAAATGACTTCATGTGATGCTAGTCACATGATTTGAAATGCAAGTTACATAGAATTGCACCTGGCTTGGTTGGACTTCTGCCGGCCAGATTAGTCATTCTTCAAGGAAAAAATTAT
>JAQGMN010000331.1 GCA_028292345.1 Polaromonas sp.
GCCGTTGCCAGCCTGCATGCGCTGGGCATCCGGACCGCGCTGGTCACCGGCGACAACCGGGGAAGCGCCGAGGCGGTGGCGAAGCAGCTGGGCATCGACATCGTGCATTTCCAGGTGCTGCCCGAGAACAAGGCCGACATCGTCGGCCAGCTGAAAGACCAGGTGAAGGAAGGCAGCGGGCGGGTGGCGATGGTCGGCGACGGCATCAACGACGCGCCGGCGCTGGCGGCGGCCGATGTCGGCATTGCCATGTCCACCGGCACCGACGTGGCGATGCAGGCCGCCGGCATCACGCTGATGCGCGGCAATCCGGCGCTGGTGGCCGACGCCATCGACATCTCGCGCCGCACCTACGCCAAGATCCGGCAGAACCTGTTCTGGGCGTTTTTCTACAACGTGGTCGGCATTCCGCTGGCCGCCTTCGGCCTGCTCAGCCCGGTGATTGCCGGCGCGGCCATGGCCTTCAGCAGCTTCAGCGTGGTGATGAACGCGCTGCTGCTGCGCCGCTGGAAAGGAAGCTCGAAATGACCGCGCCGGTGACAGACAGCGGCCCGTTCAACATCGGCGAAGCGGCCAGCCAGTCGGGCGTGTCGGCCAAGATGATCCGGCATTACGAATCGCTCGGCCTGCTGCCGGCCGTGCACCGCACCGACGCGGGCTACCGGCAGTACGGCGACAAGCAGGTCCACACCCTGCGCTTCATCCGCCGCGCCCGGACGCTGGGGTTCAGCATGGCCGAGATCGCCGAGCTGCTCAAGCTGTGGCAGAACCAGAGCCGCGCCAGCGCCGACGTGAAACGCATCGCGCAGGCGCATGTGGCCGACCTGGAGCGGCGCATCGCCGAGATGCAGGCGATGCGCCAGACGCTGGCGCAGCTGGCGCACTGCTGCGCGGGCGACGACCGGCCGGATTGCCCGATCCTGAGCGGGCTGGCGGACTAGGCCGAGGCATTTTGCTATTTATTCAGTAGCTTGAAGTGCGCGCCATTGCTGCGCAAAACCCACTATTTGATGAAAATGAATGCCGGCGCGCATTTTGGTTAACAAGCGTAACGGGCGCTGCATTCCTGTCAGGCCGGGCTAAGCTGTGGCCGACAGCGCCAACAACAAAAAGCCCAGGAGAATGCACCATCAGCGCCTTCATGTTCTGCACCGGCATCGAGAACAGCGCGCCCACGCTGGACGGCGGGCGAACGCGCATCGACGAGATGCAGAGCTGCGGCCACTATGCGCGCTGGCAGGAAGATTTCGCGCTGGTCCAGGACCTGGGTATCGGCTACCTGCGCTACGGGCCGCCGCTGCACAAGACGCTGCTCGGCCCGTGCTGCCATGACTGGGAATTCGCCGACATCACCTTTGCCGACCTGAAGCGGCGCAACATCGTGCCGATTGCCGACCTGTGCCATTTCGGCCTGCCCGACTGGCTGGGCAACTTCCAGAACCCGGAATTTCCGGAGCAGTTTGCCGCCTATGCCAGAGCCTTCGCCCGGCGCTTTCCGTGGGTGCAGCTCTACACGCCGGTCAACGAGATGTACATCTGCGCCGTGTTTTCCGCCCGCCTGGGCTGGTGGAACGAGCAACTGTCCAATGACCGGGCCTTCGTGACCGCGCTCAAGCACATCGTGAAAGCCAACGTGCTGGCGATGCAGGCCATTTTGAAGGTGCGGCCCGACGCCATTTTTGTGCAGAGCGAATCGTCGGAATACTTCCATGCCGAAAATCCGGCCGCGCTGAAAGAGGCCGAGCGCATGAACGCCATGCGGTTTTTGTCGCTGGACCTGAACTACGGCCGGCGGGTCGATTCCGAGATGTACGAATTCCTGCTCGACAACGGCATGACCCGGGAGGAATACCATTTTTTCCTCGGCCACCAGCTCAAGCAGCACTGCATCCTGGGCAACGACTACTACAGCACCAACGAGCACCGCGTGACCGCCGACGGCCGGGTCCACGCCTCGGGCGAGGTGTTCGGGTACGACGAGATCACCCGCCAGTACCACAGCCGCTACCTGCTGCCGGTGATGCACACCGAGACCAACACCGCCCAGGGCCCGCTGGGCACCGAGGCGGTCGACTGGCTCTGGAAGGAATGGGCCAACGTGCTGCGGGTGCGCAACTGCGGCGTGCCGATCGTCGGCTTCACCTGGTATTCGCTGACCGACCAGGTGGACTGGGACACGTCGCTGCGCGAGCGCAACGGCCATGTCAACCCGCTCGGCCTGTTTGACCTGGACCGCAAGATCCGGCCGGTGGGCCAGGCCTACAAGCAGCTGATCGCCGACTGGCGCGATGTGCTGCCCACGCAGAGCGTGTGCCTGAGCGTGCCGGTCGTGATGCCCAGCCAGGCCGAAGGCGAGCAGTCGCGCGAGCAGCAGCGGCGCGCGCGTTACATGCTGGGCCATCCGGCCACCGGCCCGTCCACGGCAGAAAACAATTGACGGTCGGCATGGCGGACCGATTCCCCTTGGCGCCTGCCAGGTGCTTGATAACGAAAGGCTGACCA
>JAQGMN010000369.1 GCA_028292345.1 Polaromonas sp.
TCAGCTTGGCCTTCCTCAAGGACCGCCAGGCCGCATTCACCGCGCTGTTCAACGAGCGGCCGGTGCTGGTGACGCTGGCGTTTGTTGCGGTCTATGTGGCCGTGACCGCGCTGTCGCTGCCGGGCGCGGTCATCCTGACGCTGGCCGGCGGCGCCGGTTTCGGGCTGGTGTGGGGCACGGTGGTGGTGTCCTTGGCCTCGACCCTCGGCGCCACGCTGGCCATGCTGGTGGCGCGCTACCTGCTGCGGGACGCGATCCAGACGCGCTTTGGCCGGCGGCTGGACGAGGTCAACAAGGGCATTGAAAAGGAAGGCGCGTTCTATCTTTTCTCGCTGCGGCTGATTCCGGTCGTGCCGTTTTTTGCGCTGAACCTGCTGATGGGCTTGAGCCGCATCAGGACCTGGACTTACTTCTGGGTCAGCCAGCTGGGGATGTTCGCCGGCACCGTGGCCTATGTGAATGCGGGCACGCAGATCGCCAGGATCGACTCGCTGCAGTCGATTTTGTCGCCTAGGCTGATCGGCTCCTTCGCGCTGCTGGGGCTGCTTCCGCTGGCGGTCAGCAAGGTGCTGGGGTTTTTCAAGCGCCGCCAGGTGTATGCGCGCTGGAAGGTCGTGCGGCCACCAAGTTTCGACCGCAACCTGGTCGTGATTGGCGCCGGCGCGGGCGGGCTGGTGTCGGCCTACATCGCCGCCGTGGTCAAGGCCAGGGTGACGCTGGTTGAAGCGCACAAGATGGGCGGCGACTGCCTGAACTACGGCTGCGTGCCGTCCAAGGCCCTGATCCGCAGCGCCACACTGGCGCACCAGATGCGGCACGGCGCGAACTACGGCTTGAGCGACAGCCAGCCGTCCTTCAGCTTCAAAGCCGTGATGCAGCGTGTTCAGGACGTGATTCGCGCCATTGCGCCGCACGACAGCGTGGAACGCTATACAAGCCTGGGCGTCGAGGTGCTGCAGGGCCATGCCCGCATCGTCAACCCGTGGACGGTGGAGATTGCGCTGAACGGCGGCGGCACCCAAACGTTGACCACGCGCAGCATCGTGATTGCCGCCGGCGCCCGGCCGGTGGTGCCGCCGCTGCCGGGCCTGGACGATGTGGGCTATGTCACCAGCGACACGCTGTGGGAAGCCTTCGCCCAACTGGACGCCGTGCCGCGGCGCCTGGTGGTGCTGGGCGGCGGCCCGGTGGGCTGCGAACTGGCGCAGGCGTTTGCGCGGCTGGGCGCATCGGTCACGGTGGTGGACATGGCGCCGCGCCTGCTGGGCCGCGAGGACGAGGAGGTGTCTGAACTGGCGCGCGATGCGCTGGCCGCCGATGGCGTGCAGGTGCTGACCGGCCGCCAGGCGCTGCGCTGCGAGAACGCGGGCGGCGTCAAAACCCTGTGGGTGGCGCATGAGGGCATTGAAAAGCGCATCGAATTCGACCAGCTGATCTGCGCCGTAGGCCGCCAGGCGCGCCTGACCGGGTACGGGCTGGAGGAACTCGGCATTTCCACCCAGCGCACCGTGCCGACCAACGACTACCTGCAGACGATCTATCCCAACATCTATGCGGCGGGCGACGTGGCCGGGCCTTACCAGCTGACGCATGTGGCGGCGCACCAGGCTTGGCATGCGGCGGTCAATGCGCTGTTTGGCGAATTCAGGCTGTTCAAGGCCGACTATTCGGTGATTCCGTGGACCACCTTCATCGATCCGGAAGTCGCCCGCGTCGGGATGAACGAAAAGGAGGCGAAGGAACAGGGCGTGGCGTATGAGGTCACGAAATACCACATCGACGGCCTGGACCGCGCCATTGCCGACAGCGAGGCGCGCGGCTTCGTCAAGGTGCTGACGGTGCCCGGCAAGGACAAGATCCTGGGCGTAACCATCGTCGGCATCCACGCCGGCGACCTGCTGGCCGAGTATGTGCTGGCGATGCGGCACGGTCTGGGGCTGAACAAGCTACTCTCGACCCTCCACACCTACCCGACCTTGTCGGAAGCCAACAAGTACGCCGCCGGCGAATGGAAACGCGCGCACCAGCCCAGGCGGCTGCTGGAATGGGTGCGCAAATACCACGACTGGAAACGAAGCTGACCATGAAACCTCATCCCGCCGCAAGGCGCTTTTCCGCTTTGCGACGAACTATGCTTTTGATAGCTGCTAGTGCCCTGTGGTTGTGCGCAAACCCGGTATTTGCCGAAAATTCGGCAGCCGTGGCGGCGAATCTTCACCCTTTTTCGTCCGGCAGCGGCGCCGTGCCGCCGCCGCCTTGGCGCGTGGTCGGCCTGCCCAATTCCAACAAGCCGCTCACCCGCTTTGAACTGGTGCCCCTGGACGGCCATCCGGTGCTGCGCGTGCAGACCGACCGTTCCTATGCCAACCTGGTGCATGACCTGCCCGACTTTGCGCTGGTCCCCGGTATGAAGCTGCGCTGGCGCTGGCGCCTGGACCAGCCGCTGCACGGCACCGACCTGCGGCAACGGGCCGGCGACGACACCCCGCTCAAGGTCTGCGCCCTGTTCGACATGCCGCTGGAGCAGCTCGGCTTCGTCGAGCGCAACCTGCTGCGCGCGGCCCGTTCGATGAGCGGCGAAAACCTGCCGGCCGCCACCTTGTGCTATGTCTGGGACGCCAGTCTGCCGGCCGGGACCCTGCTGGACAATGCCTACACGCACCGCATGCGCATGATCGTGCTGGACAGCGGCGGGCAGCACCTGGGCCAGTGGGTCGCGCACACGCAGGACCTGGCGGCCGACTTCCAGCGCGCCTTCGGCAGGGAAGCGGCCACCTTGCCGCCGCTGCAGGCCCTGCTGGTGGGCGCCGACTCGGACAACACCGCCGGCCAGAGCCTGGGCTATGTCGGCGATGTCACGCTGTCGCCATGAGCCTGCCATCACCGCGCCGCCAGGCATGAGGCATCTCGTCCTGCTGGGCGCCGGCCATGCGCATGTGCATGTGCTGCACCGCCTGGCGCAAGACCGGCCTGCCGACCTGGCGATCACACTGGTGACGCCCCATTCGCGCCAGCTTTATTCAGGCATGGTGCCCGGTTTTGTTGCCGGGCATTACACGCTGGACGAGTGCATGATTCCGCTCGGCGGCCTGCTGGACCGCTGCGGCGCGCGGCATGTGCAGGACAGCGCAGTGGGGCTCGATGCCGATGCGCGAACCGTGGCCCTTGCCAACGGTGGCACCGTGGCCTACGACTGGCTGAGCCTGAACACTGGCCCAATCATGGACCGCGAGAGGATCGAGGCGCAGATGCCCGGCGCGCGCGCGCATGCGCTGTTCGTGCGACCGATTGAGGCGTTCGGCCAGCTCTGGCCCCGGGTGGCCGCCATGGCGCGGCAGCAAAAAATTCACCTCGCCGTGGTCGGCGCGGGCGCGGCGGGGCTGGAACTGGCCATGGCCGCCGCCCATGCGCTGGGCGCGCCGCCGTCCGCGCCGGGCAGCCGGGTCACGCTGGTCAGCGGCGCGCAGGCGCCGGGCGCCAGCTACCCGGCCGGCGTGCAGCGCCGCATTGCCAGGGCCTTGCAGCGCCTGGGTGTCGAGGTCGTGCAGGGCAGCTGCGCCGGCATGGCGCCGGGAAGCCTGCTGCTGGCCAGCGGCGAGCGGCTGGCGTGCGACCTGCCCGTGCTGGCGGTGGGCGCGCAGGCGCCGGCCTGGCTGGCCGGCAGCGGCCTGGGGCTGGACGGGGCCGGCTTTGTGGCGGTCAACGCTTTTCAGCAAAGCACCAGCCATGCAGAGGTGTTCGCGGTGGGCGATGTCGCGAGCCGCGTCGATGCGCCGCATGCGCGAAGCGGTGTGTATGCGGTGCGCGCCGGCCCGCCGCTGCTGGCCAACCTGCGCGCCGCCCTGCAGGGCCAGCCCTTGACGACTTACCGGCCGCAACAGCGCACGCTCAACCTGCTGTCGTGCGGCAGCCGCCATGCGATTGCCGTGTGGGGCGGGCTCAGCGTCGAAGGCGCCTGGGTCTGGCGCTGGAAGGACCGCATCGACCGCCGGTTCGTGGCGGGCTACGC
>JAQGMN010000384.1 GCA_028292345.1 Polaromonas sp.
AGGCTGATCTCCGGCGAGCACATCGGCGCGCTGGCCATGAGCGAGCCGGGCGCCGGCAGCGACGTCATCTCGATGAAACTCAAGGCGGAAGACAAGGGCGGTTTCTACCTGCTCAACGGCAACAAGATGTGGATCACCAACGGCCCCGACGCCGACACGCTGGTGGTCTACGCCAAAACCGAACCCGAAGATGGCCCCCACGCTTCGCTGCCCCCCGAGGGGGCTGTTTTGCCTCGGGGCGGCCCGGCGGCAAAACGGGCCGCGAACCACATCACCGCCTTCCTGATCGAAAAAGGCATGCCCGGCTATTCCGTCGCGCAAAAGCTCGACAAGCTCGGCATGCGCGGCAGCCACACGGGCGAGCTGGTGTTCAGCAATGTCGAGGTGCCGGTGCAGAACATCCTGGGCGGCCTGAACAGCGGCGCCAAGGTTCTCATGAGCGGCCTCGACTACGAACGCGCCGTGCTGACCGGTGGGCCGCTGGGCATCATGCAGTCGGTGATGGACAGCGTGCTGCCCTACATCCATGACCGCAAGCAGTTCGGCCAGAGCATTGGCGAGTTTCAGCTGATCCAGGGCAAGGTCGCCGACATGTACACCGTGCTGCAGGCCGGCCGCTCGTTCGCCTACACCGTCGCCAAGAACCTCGACATGCTGGGCACCGACCATGTGCGCCAGGTGCGCAAGGACTGCGCTTCCGTCATCCTCTGGTGCGCCGAGAAAGCCACCTGGATGGCCGGCGAGGGCATCCAGATCTACGGCGGCAACGGCTACATCAACGACTACCCGCTGGGCCGCCTGTGGCGCGATGCCAAGCTCTATGAAATCGGCGCCGGCACCAGCGAGATCCGCCGCATGCTGATCGGCCGGGAGTTGTTTGCCGAAACCATGTGACCACGCCCGGCAAACCCTACTCCCTCATGACCGCTTCCATCCAAGACCTGTTCACCTACAACCGCGCCTGGGCTGCCCAGATGGAGCGAGAACGCCCCGGCTTCTTCACCGGCCTGAAGAGCCAGCAAAGCCCCAAGTACATGTGGATCGGCTGCTCGGACAGCCGGGTGCCGGCCAACCAGATCACCGGGCTGGACCCGGGCGAGGTGTTCGTGCACCGCAACGTGGCCAATGTGGTGGTGCCGACCGACCTGAACTGCCTCTCGACCATCCAGTTCGCGGTGGACCAGCTCAAGGTCGAGCACCTGATGGTGGTGGGCCACTACGGCTGCGGCGGCGTCCATGCGGCGCTGAACAACGTGCGGGTCGGCTTGGTGGACAACTGGTTGCGCCACATCAAGGATGTGCGCGACCGCCATGCCGCCATTCTGGCGGGCACCCTGCCCGAAATGCGGGTCGATGTGCTGTGCGAGCTCAATGTCATCGAGCAGGTCATGAACGTGGCCCAGACCACCGTGGTGCAGGACGCCTGGGCCAGCGGCCAGCGCCTGGCGCTGCACGGCTGGGTCTATGGCCTGTCGGACGGCCTGCTGCAGAACCTGCACATCACGGTCGATGGCCCGGACGGCATGGGCTCGCTCTACCGCGCAGCCATCGCCGGCGTGTCGGCAGCCCGGCGCTGAACCCGGAGCCGCAGGAACATGTTTCCCCAGCGCCTTGATTCCAGCGTCGCCTACGACATTGCCAAGGCGATGATCGACGGCTTCAACCGGCACTACCGCCTGTTTCGCACCGAATCGAGCCGCGCCAAGCACCGCTTCGAGACCGCCGACTGGCACGGCCAGCAGCGGGCCCAGCGCGAGCGCATCGAGTTCTACGACCTGCGGGTGCGCGAAGCCTCGACGCGGCTGGAGCGCGAGTTCAAGGCCGGCGAGCAGACCATGGATGTCTGGCACCAGGTCAAGCTGCATTACATCGGCCTGCTGGTCAACCACCACCAGCCCGAGCTGGCCGAGACCTTCTTCAACTCGGTCACCACCAAGATCCTGCACCGCAGCTATTTCCAGAACGATTTCATCTTCGTGCGGCCCGCCGTCAGCACCGAGTACATCGAGAACGAGGAGCCGACCGCGCAGCCGACCTACCGCGCCTACTACCCGATGCGCGCCAGCATGCACCAGACGCTGGTCACGCTGGTGAACGACTTTGGCCTGTCGTGCGAATTCGAAGACCTGCCGCGCGATGCCGGCTATGTGGCCGACGCCATGGCCCGGCGCCTGGGCGATGTCAAGCTGCGGGCGAATTTCCAGATCCAGGTGCTGTCGGGCCTGTTCTTTCGCAACAAGGGCGCCTATGTGGTCGGCAAGATCATCAACGGCTTCAGCGAAATTGCGTTCGCCCTGCCGATCCTGCACCGCCAGCCGGCGCCGGGGCAGGCCGCCGAGGGCAGCGGCATCTCCAGCCAGTCGGACGCCGGCAAGCTGGTCATCGACGCGGCGCTGTTCGGCGAGGACGACCTGCTGATCCTGTTCAGCTTCGCGCGCGCCTACTTCATGGTGGACATGGGCATCCCGTCGGCCTTCGTGCAGTTTTTGCGCAGCATGATGCCGCGCATGCCGCGCGCCGAAATCTACAACGCGCTGGGGCTGGCCAAGCAGGGCAAGACGCTGTTCTACCGCGACTTCCTGCACCACCTGCGGCATTCGACCGACCAGTTCCGCATCGCCCCCGGCATCAAGGGCATGGTCATGCTGGTGTTCGACCTGCCGTCGTTCCCCTATGTGTTCAAGGTCATCAAGGACTACTACCCGCCGCAAAAAGACACCACCCGCGAGCAGATCAAGGGCAAGTATTTGCTGGTCAAGCAGCACGACCGCGTGGGCCGCATGGCCGACACCCAGGAATACACGCTGGTGGCCTTCCCGCGCGAGCGCTTCAGCGACGAGCTGATCGCCGAGATCGAGAAGTTCGCGCCCAGCCAGCTCGAAATCAGCGACCGCGACGGCGATGGCCAGATGGAAGTCATCATCAAGCATGTGTACATCGAGCGGCGCATGATCCCGCTGAACATCTACCTGCAGGAAGCCTTTGACTTCGGCGTGAACGCGCCCGCCGGCAAGGCGCAGATCGAGCGCGCCGTGGTCGAATACGGCAACGCCATCAAGGACCTGGTCGCCGCCAACATCTTTCCCGGCGACATGCTGTGGAAGAACTTTGGCATCACGCGCCACGGCAAGGTGGTGTTCTACGACTACGACGAGATCGAATACATCACCGACTGCAAGTTCCGCAAGGTGCCCCTGCCGCGCAACGAAGAGGACGAAATGAGCGGCGAGGTCTGGTATGCGGTCGGCCCCAAGGACGTGTTCCCCGAGACCTTCGAGCCCTTCCTGCTCGGCAACGACGCGGTGCGCGAAGTCTTCATGAAGCACCATGCCGATTTGCTCGACGCCGCCTTCTGGCAGGGCCACCAGGCGCGCATCCGGGCCGGCCATGTGTACGACGTGTTCCCCTATGACCAGCAAAAGCGCTTCGCCGTCATGCACGAGGCCGGCCATGCCGGTTGAAGCCCGCGCCGTCAGCCCCACCTGTCACCACCCCATCCAAGGAGAAAACCATGCTTGATTCCATCGTCATCCTCGGCGCCGCCCGCACCCCCATGGGCGCGTTCCAGGGCGAGTTCGCCAGCCTGTCGGCCAACGACCTGGGCGGCGCCGCCATCAAGGCCGCCGTCGAGCGTTCGGGCGTCGCACCTGAAAAAATAGATGAAGTGCTGTTCGGCAACTGCCTGATGGCCGGCCAGGGCCAGGCGCCCGCGCGCCAGGCGGGCTTCAAGGGCGGCCTGCCGGCCTCTACAGGCGCCGTCACCCTCTCCAAGATGTGCGGCTCGGGCATGGAAGCCACGATGCTGGCGCACGACCAGCTGCTCGCGGGCAGCCGCGACGTGGTGGTCGCCGGCGGCATGGAAAGCATGACCAACGCGCCGTACCTGCTGCCCAAGGCGCGCGGCGGCATGCGCATCGGCCACGACCGCATCTTTGACCACATGATGCTCGACGGCCTGGAAGACGCCTACGAGCCGGGCCGCTCCATGGGCACCTTCGGCGAGGACTGCGCCGCCAAATACGAGTTCACGCGCCAGGCGCAGGACGCCTTTGCCACGGCCAGCGTGCAGCGCGCCAAGGCCGCCACCGAGTCCGGCGCCTTCAAGGCGGAAATCGCGCCGGTCACGGTCAAGGGCCGCGCCGGCGACACGCGGATCGCCATCGACGAAGCCCCGGGCAAGGTCAAGCTCGACAAGATTGCTTCGCTCAAGCCCGCCTTCAAGAAGGACGGCACCATCACCGCCGCCTCCAGCTCGTCCATCAGCGACGGCGCTGCCGCGCTGGTGCTGGCCCGCGAATCCACCGCGCGCGACCTGGGCGCCACGCCGATTGCCCGCATCCTCGGCCATGCTACCCACGCCCAGGCGCCGGAGTGGTTCTCCACCGCCCCGGTCGGCGCGGTGCAAAAGCTGCTCAAGAAGCTGGGCTGGGACGTGATCGACGTGGACCTGTGGGAAATCAACGAAGCCTTTGCCGTGGTGCCCATGGCCGC
>JAQGMN010000394.1 GCA_028292345.1 Polaromonas sp.
CGAGCTGGCCAAGAAAGGCCTGATGCAGTTCCCCACCGTGATTGGCGGCGTGGTGCCGGTGGTCAACATCAAGGGCATTGCGCCCGGCCAGCTGAAATTGACCGGCCAGGTGCTGGGCGACATCTACTTGGGCAAGATCACCAACTGGAACGACCCGGCCCTCAAGGCGCTGAACCCCGGCGTGCCGTTGCCAGACGCGGCCATCGCGCCAGTGCGCCGCGCCGACGGTTCGGGCACCAGCTTCATCTTCACCAACTACCTGAGCAAGGTCAACGCCGAGTGGAAAAGCAAGGTCGGCGAGGGCACGGCGGTCAACTGGCCGGTCGGTGACGGCGGCAAGGGCAACGAGGGCGTCGCCGCATTCGTCGGCCGGCTGCCCAATTCGATCGGCTACCTGGAATATGCCTACATCAAGCAGAACAAGCTGACGTATGCGCAGTTGAAAAATGCCGACGGCAATTTTGTCTCGCCCGATGACACCTCGTTCAAGGCCGCCGCCGCGGGTGCCCAGTGGGCCAAGAGCTTCTACCAGATCCTGACCGAGCAACCCGGCAAGGACTCGTGGCCCCTGACCGGCGCCACCTTCATCGTGATGCACAAGGCGCAGGACAAGCCGGCCCAGGCCGCGTCGTCGCTCAAGTTCTTCGAATGGGCTTACAAGAATGGCGACCAGACCGCGGCCGCGCTCGACTATGTGCCGATGCCGGAAAGCGTGAAGGGCGTCATTGAAAAATCGTGGGCCGAGGTGAAGGACACGTCGGGCAAAGCCATCGCCTACAAGTAAGCCGCCTCGAACGCGCTCCGCACCTTCACCATCACAGGGGTTTATTTCGTGTCCTCTACACTTCCGGCAAGCCGGGCCGCTTTGGAATTTCCGGCAACAGCGACCGGACGTGCCATGACCAATCCTCCCCCCGTCAGACCTTTGAGGCGCAGCCCGCTGCCCGACCAGATATTTGGCTGGGCGGCGCTGTCCGCCGCATTGATCACGCTGGCCCTGCTGTTTGCCATTTTGGTGTCGCTGGTGATCGGCGCCTGGCCGGCGATCAGCAAGTACGGCCTGGGTTTTTTGACCAGCAGCGTCTGGGACCCGGTGCAGAACGAATACGGCGGGCTGGTGATGATCTATGGCACGCTGGCCACATCCTTGATTGCGCTGTTCATTGCCGTGCCGGTGAGCTTCGGCATCGCGCTGTTCCTGACCGAACTGTCGCCGGCCTGGCTCAAGCGCCCGCTGGGCACCGCCATCGAACTTCTCGCCGCCGTGCCATCCATCGTCTACGGCATGTGGGGCCTGCTGGTGTTCGGCCCCATCCTGGCGACCTATGTGCAGCAGCCGCTGCAAAACGCCTTCAGCGACGTGCCTTACCTGGGGGCGCTGTTTTCAGGCCCGCCGGTCGGCATCGGCATCCTGTCGGCCGGCATCATCCTCGCGATCATGATCATCCCGTTCATCGCCTCGGTGATGCGTGACGTGTTCGAGGTCACGCCGGTGTTGCTCAAGGAATCGGCCTACGGCCTGGGCGCCACGACCTGGGAAGTGGTGTCCACGGTGGTGCTGCCCTACACCAAGGCGGGCGTCATGGGCGGCATCATGCTGGGGCTGGGCCGTGCGCTGGGTGAAACCATGGCAGTGACGTTTGTCATCGGCAACTTCAACCAGCTCGATTCGCTCAGCCTGTTCCAGGCGGCCAACAGCATCACGTCGGCGCTGGCCAACGAGTTTGCCGAAGCCGGCGAAGGCCTGCACCAGGCGTCGCTGATCTACCTGGGGCTGGTGCTGTTTTTCATCACCTTCGTGGTGCTGTCGCTGTCCAAGCTGCTGCTGTCGCAGTTGCAGAAAAATGAAGGAGCCAAGACATGAGCGCCGTCATGCAAAATCCGGCGCAGGCCGCGCGCCTGGCGCGGTTTGCCCAGCGCAAGCGGGTCAACCAGGTGGCCCTGGTGCTGTCGCTGGGGGCCATGGGCTTTGGCCTGTTCTGGCTGTTCTGGATCCTGTGGGAAACCGTCAGGCTGGGCATTGGCGGCATCACGCTGGCCACCTTCACCGAAATGACGCCGGCGCCCAACGAGGACGGCGGCATTGCCAACGCGATCTACGGCTCCTTCCTGATGGTGCTGCTCTCGACCTTTGTCGGCACGCCGATCGGCATCATGGCCGGCATCTACCTGGCCGAGTACAACACCAAGGGCGCGCTGGCGTCGGTCACGCGCTTCGTCAACGACATCCTGCTGTCGGCCCCGTCCATCGTCATCGGCCTGTTTGTCTACACGGTCGTGGTGTCGCGCTTTCATTCCTTTTCAGGCTGGGCCGGCGTCATGGCGCTGGCCCTGATCGTGATTCCGGTGGTGATCCGCACCACCGAAAACATGCTGCAGCTGATTCCGCCGGGGCTGCGCGAAGCCGCCTATGCGCTGGGCGCCCCGAAGTGGAAGGTGATCACCCAGGTCACCTTGCGCGCCGCCCGGGCCGGCGTGGTCACCGGCATCCTGCTGGCCGTGGCGCGCATTGCCGGCGAAACCGCGCCGCTGCTGTTCACCGCGCTGAGCAACCAGTTCTGGACCTCGAACCTGAACGAGCCGATGGCCAGCCTGCCGGTGACGATCTTCAAGTTCGCCATGAGCCCGTATGAAAATTGGCAGAAGCTGGCCTGGGCCGGTGTCTTCATCATCACGATGGCGGTGCTGGGCCTGAACATCCTGGCGCGCGTCCTGACGCGCAAAAAAGACTGAGTACCCGGCTACCCCCGGCCCGGAATCACCCAAGCTCCCAAGACAAGGCAAATGATGGACACCCTGACCGCTACCCGCGAAAAATCGAAAATCTCGATCAAGAACCTGAACTTTTACTACGGCAAGTTCCATGCGCTGAAAAACATCAACCTGGACATACCCGAGCACAAGGTCACCGCCTTCATCGGCCCTTCGGGCTGCGGAAAATCGACGCTGCTGCGGGTCCTGAACCGGATGTACGCGCTTTACCCCGAGCAGCGGGCGCAGGGCCAGGTGCTGCTCGACGGCGCCGACCTGCTGACGTCCAGGGAGGACGTGGCGCTGCTGCGCGCCAAGGTCGGCATGGTGTTCCAGAAGCCGACGCCGTTCCCGATGTCGATCTACGACAACATCGCCTTCGGCGTGAAACTGTTCGAAAGCCTCAATTCGGCCGACATGGACGAGCGCGTCGAATGGGCTCTGCGCAAGGCCGCGCTGTGGACCGAGGTGAAGGACAAGCTCAACCAGAGCGGCTCCAGCCTGTCGGGCGGCCAGCAGCAGCGGCTGTGCATTGCCCGGGGCATCGCCATCAAGCCCGAAGTGCTGCTGCTCGACGAGCCGTGTTCGGCGCTGGACCCGATTTCCACCGCCAAGATCGAGGAACTGATCTCCGAGCTGAAACACGACTACACCGTGGTCATCGTGACGCACAACATGCAGCAGGCCGCCCGCTGCAGCGACTACACGGCCTACATGTACCTGGGCGACCTGGTGGAATTCGGCGCCACCGAAGAGATATTCTTCAAGCCCAAGCGCCAGGAAACCGAAGACTACATCACCGGCCGTTTCGGCTGAACCACAGGCAGGGGAACCTCATCATGGCTGACAAACATCTTTCCACCCAGTTCGACAGCGAACTCAACGGCGTCTCGTCCCGCGTGATGGAGCTCGGCGGGCTGGTCGAGTCCCAGCTGCGGCTGGCGATCCATGCCCTGTCGCAGTACAGCGCCGAATGCGCCAACCAGGTCATCGAGACCGAGCTGCGCGTCAATGGCATGGAGCTCGACATCGACCGCGAGCTGTCCTCCATCATTGCGCGGCGCCAGCCGACGGCGCGCGACCTGCGCCTGCTGATCGCGATTTCAAAGACCACCGCCAACCTGGAGCGCGCCGGCGACGAGGCCGCCAAGATCGCGCGCATGGTCAAGTCCATCATGCACAACGGCGCGTCGCGCACGCTGCCGTCGTCGGATCTGCGCGTCGCCGCCGACCTGGCCTCGGGCCTGCTGCGCAAGGCGCTCGATGCCTTTGCCCGGCTGGACACGGCGGCAGCCTTGTCCATTCTCAAGGAGGACGACCAGATCGACGAGGAATTCGACGGCTTCGTGCGCAAGCTCATCACCTACATGATGGAAGACCCGCGCACCATCTCGTCCAGCCTGGACCTGCTGTTCATCGCCAAGGCCATCGAGCGCGTGGGCGACCATGCCAAGAACATTGCCGAGTTCATCATCTACATCGTCAAGGGCGCCGACGTGCGGCACAGCCCGATGGAGCAGGTCGAATCGGCCGTCAAGTCCTGAGCCATGAAGCACTTGCCCCGCGTATTGATCG
>JAQGMN010000374.1 GCA_028292345.1 Polaromonas sp.
TCGCCGTGGCGGCACATGCCGAGGAATTCGGTCTTCATGTCCACGATGGGCAGGCCCATGCCGCTGGCGATCAGCCCATGCTCGGGAAACCCGATGTGCGCCAGGAAGTCTTCCTGCACCTCATGCAGCAAAACATAGAACTGCGGGTAGAACACGATGCCCGCCGGGTCGCAATGCTGAAAGCGAACGCGCTTGTGGGTGGTGAACTTCATGATGGCTGGCGCAGCTTGAAGCGCTGCAGCTTGCCGGTTTCGGTGCGCGGCAGCTGGGCCAGGAACTCGATCTGGCGCGGGTACTTGAACGGCGCGAGCATGGCCTTGACATGGTCCTGCAGGGCCTTGGCCATCGCGGCATCGGCCGCGTGGCCGGGCTTGAGCACCACGAAGGCCTTGACGACCATGCCCCGGTCGGCATCGGCAACGCCGACCACGCCGCATTCGGCCACCGCTGGATGCTTGAGCAGCGCGTCCTCGACCTCCGGGCCGGCGACGTTGTAGCCGGCGGTGATGATCAGGTCGTCGTCGCGCGCCTGGTAGAAGAAATAGCCGTCCGCATCCTGCGTGAAGGCGTCGCCGGGGTAGTTCCAGCCGTCCTTCACATAGTTGCGCTGGCGCTCGTCGTCCAGGTAGCGGCAGCCGGTCGGGCCGATCACCGCCAGCCGGCCGATGGTGCCGCGTGGCACCTCGGCGCCGTGCTCGTCAACCACTTGGGCGGTGTAGCCCGGAACGACCTTGCCGATGGCGCCCCGGCGCACGTCGCCGGGCGACGATGAAATGAAGATGTGGAACATCTCGGTCGCGCCGATGCCGTCGATGATCTCGATGCCGGTGGCATCCTTCCAGAGCTGGCGCGTCGCGTCCGGCAGGCTTTCGCCGGCGCTCACGCACAGCCGCAAATCGGGCATGCCGTGCTGCCGGGCAAAGGCGGCCATCTGGCGGTAGAACGTCGGCGCGGTGTAGCAGATCGTCGCGCCGACCTGCCGGATGAGCTGGACCATCGCCTCGGGCGTGTAGGGAATCGACGGGTAATACACCGACGCACCGGCCCACATCGGAAAGACCAGCATGCCGCCCAGGCCGAAGGTGAAGGCCAGCGGCGGCGAACCCATGACGATGTCGCCGGGCACGGCCTTCAGCACATGGCGCGGCCAGGCTTCGCAGGCGGCCAGCACGTCGCGGTGGCTGTGCACCGCGGCCTTGGGCCGGCCGGTGGTGCCCGAGGTGAAGGCCATCAGGGCAATGTCGTCGGCGGCCACCGGGCAGGGCGTGAACCGGCCGTCCTTTTGCGACGACAGCACCGCCATCGAGCCGGGCGCGTTCATCAGGTTGAAGGGAATGAGGGTAGGCAGCAGACCGGTTTGCGCCTGGGCAAGCTGAAGTTCCTCCAGCAACGCGCCGTCGCACAGCGCCAGCAGGGGCCGGGCCTTGCCGATGATCTCGCCCAACTCCTTGGCACGCAGCAGCGGCATGCTGGCCACCGCCACCCCGCCGGCCAGCACCACCGCCAGCCAGGCCAGCGCCATGCCGATGGTGTTGCCGCCGCGCAGCAGCACGCGGTTGCCGGGCACCAGGGCGAAATCCTCGGTGAGCACCTGGGCGATGCGGTTGACCCGGTCGAGCGCGTCGGCATAGCTCAGCGTGATGCGGTCCGAGCGCAGCATCGGCCGGTCGGCATGGCCGTTCTCAAAAGCCCGGTTGAACAGCGTCTCGACGAGGTTCGCCTGCGCGGGAATGGGGCTGTCGGGCGGATAGACGCGCCGGGGCCACTGGTCGGGCGGCGGAAGGCGGTCGTGCACGAAGCGGTCGGTCTGCGCCGATGCGGCGCCGGGCGCCGAAGCAGGCGTTGACGCGGGAGGGGATGCGGACGGGGTGTTCATGATTGCAAAACCGCCTTTCCAATGATGAGTTGCTGGACTTCGGTCGCGCCTTCGTAGATGCGCAGCGCGCGGATGTCGCGGTACAGGCTTTCGACCTTGGTGCCGACCTTCACACCCAGGCCGCCGTGCATCTGCAGCGCCATGTCGATCACGCGCTGGGCGTTTTCGGTCGCCGCCATCTTGGCCATGGCGGCTTCGGCCGTCACCCGCACAGGCGTTCCCAGGCGCTCGCCTTCGTCGCGCAGCCAGGCGGCGCGGTAGGTCAGCAGCGCCCCCGCATCGACCAGCGCGGCCATTTCGCCGATCTTCGCCTGCGTCAACTGAAAGTCGGCGAGCGTCTGGCCGAACATCTGGCGCGTTTTGGCATGCCGCACCGCCTCGGCCAGCGCGCGCCGCGCCATGCCGAGCGCCGCGCCGGCGACCGAGGCGCGAAAGATGTCCAGCGTCTGCATTGCCAGGCGGAAGCCGCCGTTCAGCGTGCCGAGTTGCGCGCCGCGGTCCAGCCGGCAATCGGTGAACCGCAGCGTCGCCAGCGGGTGCGGCGACATCACGGCAATGTGCTCGCTGGCGTCCAGGCCGGGCGCGGCGGCGTCGATGATGAAGGCGGTGATGCCGCGCGTGCCCGCTGCCGGGTCGGTCTTGGCGAAGGTGACGTAGAAGTCGGCGATGCCGCCGTTGCTGATCCAGGTCTTGCTGCCGTTGACCGTCCAGCCGCCTTCGGCCTGAACCGCGCGGGTCGCCATGGCGCCAGCGTCCGACCCGGCATCGGCTTCGCTCAAGGCGAAGGCGGCAATCCGGGCGCCGCTGGCGACCTGCGGCAGGTAGGCGGCCTGCTGCGCCGGCGTGCCGGCCAGCGTGATCGCGCCGCTGCCCAGCCCCTGCATGGCCAACGCAAAATCGGCCAGCGGCGAATGAAAGGCCAGCGTCTCGCGCAGGATGACCAGCGCGCGCGAGTCCAGCGCGGGTAGCGCGCCGCCCAGCGCGCCCCCGGCGCCGGCAGGGACGCAGTAGCGCAGCCAGCCGGCGTCGCCCAGCCGCTTCACCCATTCCCGGCAGGCTGGCCGGTCATCGCTTTCATCGACCTGCTGCCCGGCAATCCAGCCCGCCAGCCGCGCGCCGAGTTCGCGGTGAACGCCGTCAAAGAAAGGCAGCGCCAGGTGGGCGGTCGTGGGGGTCATGGGCTAGGGCTTTCTGTGGGGAGGGTTAGGAGGCTCAGTCGCCCTGGAACACCGGTTTTTCTTTGGCGGCAAAGGCTTCGTAGGCGCGGCTGAAGTCCTGCGTCTGCATGCAGATCGCCTGCGCCTGCGCTTCGGCCTCGATCGCCTGGTCCAGCGTCATGGCCCATTCCTGGTGCAGCATGGTCTTGGTCATGGCATGCGCAAAGGTCGGCCCGCTGGCGAGTTCATGTGCGAGCTTTTGCGCCGCGCCCATCAGCGCCTCGGGCGCATGCAGCGCATTGAAAAAGCCCCATTGCAGGCCTTCCTCGGCGCCCATGGCGCGGCCGGTGAACAGCAGCTCCGACGCCCGGCCCTGGCCGATCAGGCGCGGCAGCAGCGCGCACGCGCCCATGTCGGCGCCGGCCAGCCCCACGCGGGTGAACAGGAAGGCCGTCCTGGCCTGCGCCGTTCCCAGCCGCAGGTCGGACGCCAGCGCCATCATGGCGCCGGCGCCGGCGCAGATCCCGTCGATGGCCGCCACGATGGGCTGCGGGCAGGCCCGCATCGCCTTGACCAGGTCGCCGGTCATGCGGGTGAATTCGAGCAGTTCGGGCATGCGCATCTTCGTCAGCGGGCCGATGATTTCATGCACGTCGCCGCCCGAGCAGAAGTTGCCGCCCGCGCCGGTCAGCACGACGGCTTTCACGTCGGTGGCGTGGTTGAGCGCGCGGAACAGGTCGCGCAGCTCGGCATAGGAGTCGAAGGTCAGCGGATTCTTGCGCTCCGGGCGGTTCAGCGTCAGCGTGGCGACGCCGCCATCGAAGGCATAGGCGAAATGCTGCGCGGAATAAGCCGCCAGCGCATCGAACTGCGCATGCATGGGGTTGGCCGGGCCGATGTAGTGTTTCATGTGGTTTCCAGGAGGGTGTCTTGGTGGTAATGCTGCTTGACCTTGCCGAGCAGCTGGTGCAGGGCCTCGACCTCGGCGGGCGACAGGCCTTCGAAGGCGGCGACGATCCAGCCTTCATGCTGGCGCGCCATGTCGGCGAACAAGGCGCGGCCGCGCGGCGTCAGGCGCACCCGGTAGGCGCGGCGGTCGCCTTCGACCTCGATGCGCTCGACCAGCCCTTCGGCCACCAGCTGGTCGGTGATGCCGGTGACGTTGCCGCCGGTCACCATCATGCGGCGCGACAGCTCGTTCATCTTCAGGCCATCGGGCTTGCGTTCCAGCTGCGCCATCAAGTCGAAGCGCGGCAAGGTGGTGCCGAACTGCTCGCGCAACTGGGTGCGCACCTGCTTTTCGATCAGCTGCGTGAGCGTCAGCATGCGCAGCCACAGGCGAAGGGCCTCGGGATGTTCGCTGTGGCCCCGTGCTTCCATGTCCATGGGTGTTCCTGGGTAGTGGTCGGTTGCTATTTATTTAATAGCTGTATGCGCTTATGGCTGTTGCGCAACAGCCTTGTTTTGCTTGGAAATCTCGCGGTAGAGCTGGTCCCGGCCGCTCAAATACGGCAGCGGCCAGTCCACCTGCCGGCTTTGCAGTTTGGCCGCTTCATGCAGCGTCCAGGCCGCATCGGCCAGGTGCGGCCTGGCAATCGCGCACAGGTCGGCGCGGCCGGCGGCAATGATGCTGTTGACCTGGTCGGCCTCGGAAATCGCGCCGACGGCCATCGTGCGGATGCCGACCTCGTTGCGGATGCGGTCGGCAAACGGCGTCTGGTACATGCGCCCGTACACCGGCTTGGCGGCGCGCGTGGTCTGGCCCGACGACACGTCGATGACATCGCAGCCGGCCGCCTTGAACAGCCGGGCGATGGCTACCCCATCGTCGGCGGTGTTGCCGCCGGGCGCCCAGTCGTGCGCCGAGATGCGCACGCTCATCGGCAGGTGCGCCGGCCAGGCCCCGCGCATCGCACCGAACACTTCGAGCGGGTAGCGGCAGCGGTTTTCCAGGCTGCCGCCATAGTCGTCGTCGCGCTGGTTGGTCAACGGCGTGATGAAGCTCGACAGCAGGTAGCCGTGCGCGCAGTGCAGTTCCAGCCAGTCAAAACCGGCTTCGGCCGCCCGCCGCGTGGACTGCACGAACCGGTCCTTCAGGCGCTGCATGTCGCTGCGCGTCATGGCCTGCGGCACCTGGTTGGTCGGGCCGTAGGCCAGCGCGCTGGCGGCCAGCAGCGGCCAGTTGCCGTCCGGCAGCGGTTCGTCGGCCGCTTCCCAGCCGACCTGCGTCGAGCCCTTGGGGCCGCTGTGGCCCAGCTGCAGGCCGAATTTCGCGCCCGTGCCCGAGGCATGGATGAAGTCGGCAATCCGCTTGAAAGCCAGCATCTGCACATCGTTCCACAGGCCGGTGCAGGCCGGCGTGATGCGGCCCTCGGGCTCGGGCGACGTCATCTCGACAAACACCAGCGCCGCGCCGCCCAGCGCCCGCGCGCCCAGGTGCACCAGGTGGAAATCCTGCGGCACGCCATCGACCGCGTTGTACATCGCCATGGGCGAGACGACGACGCGGTTTTTGAGTTCAAGCTCGCGAATCTTTAAAGGCAGCAGCATGGGCGGTGGCACCGACTTGGAGCTCCCGCTGACCACACTCGCCCGTTCATATTCAGCCTGCCGAGGGCCGCTTTCCGACAGAGTCTCGTCTTTCAAGCTGGGGCCGCGGGACCGGCTTTGCCGGACCGCAGGCGCAGCGGCCCCCCCGGGGGGCAGCGCATTACACGAAGCGAAAAGCGTGGGGGCCATTTCAGCCAGCCACTGCTCATATCCTCGCAGCCAGCTGGCATCGCGCACCCGCAGGTTTTCATGGCTGATGCGCTGCGAGCGGGTCATCATCGAATAGAAGAACTGCTCGGCTTCCATGCCGCTGTAGCGGTTGACGTTCTCGAACCATTCGGTCGAGTTGCGCGCGGCGTTCTGGATTTTCAGCACCTCCACCGAGCGCACGGCTTCATAAGCCTGAAGCGCGGCATCCAGGTCGGGCTGACCGGCCAGGCAGCGCGCCAGCTCGATCGCGTCTTCCAGCGCCAGCTTGGTGCCGCTGCCAATCGAAAAATGCGCGGTGTGCGCCGCGTCGCCCATCAGCACGATGGGGGTGCGCTTGCCGTCAATCGTTTCATGGTGAACCCAGCGTTCGCAGACCACGCGCGGAAAGCGGATCCAGATGGCCGAGCCGCGCACATGCGTCGCGTTGTTCATCAGCGGGTGGCCGCCCAGGTAGCGGGCAAACAGCCGCTCGCAGAACGCAATGCCGTCCTGCTGGCTCATCTGGTCCAGCCCGTGGGCCTTCCACACCGCTTCGGGCGTCTCGACGATGAAGGTCGAGGTGGTGTCGTCGAACTGGTAGGCATGGGCGGCAAACCAGCCATGCTCGGTCTGCTCGAAGGCAAAGGTGAAGGCGTCGAAGGTCTGGTGCGTGCCCAGCCAGACGAAGCGGCAGTTGCGCAATTCCACGTCGGGGCGGAAGGTCTCGGCATAGCGGCCGCGGATGCGGCTGTTCAGGCCGTCGCTGGCAATCACCAGGTCGGCGCTGTACTGCGCGGCCATGGCCTGGTCGTCGGCCACGTCGGTCTCGAACACCAGGTCGACGCCCAGTTCCAGGCAGCGGTCCTGCAGGATGTTGAGCAGCCGCTTGCGGCCGATGCCGCAAAAGCCGTGGCCGCCCGAGCGCACTGCCGTGCCCTTGAAGAACATCTCGACATCGTCCCAGTGGGTTCGTGGTCGGCCGAGAGTTGGAAGGCGAGGGTGGCGCCCGTGTCGCTGCGCAGCTCGACCCAGTCGCCGTCGTCGCGTTGGATCGGCCAACCGGTGATCGCGCTGTAGAACGCAGCTGACGACCGGGGGTCGCGGCAATCGAAGGCGACGAGATTGAACCGGGCGATCGGGGCCATGTCCGAACGTTACCGGCCGGTGGGCGGACGAACCACGACCATCGGCGACCCG
>JAQGMN010000480.1 GCA_028292345.1 Polaromonas sp.
TGGGCTATTTCGAGCTGGGCTTTCGCAACATGACCAACAGCAAGCGGCCCATCACCAAGGTGGAAGACTTCGCCGGCCTGAAGATCCGCGTGATACCGAACCCGATCAACCTGGACTGGGTCAAGGCGCTCGACGCCAACCCGACGCCCATGGCCTTCCCCGAGGTCTACAGCGCGCTCGAATCCAAGGCGCTGGACGGCCAGGAAAACCCGCTCAACGTGATCCTGGCCAACAAGTTCGCCGAAGTGCAAAAGCACCTGGCGCTGACCAACCACGTCTACAACCCGCAGTCGGTCATCATCAGCAAGAAGTTCTGGGACACGCTGTCCGGCGCCGAAAAGAAGATCATCACCGACGCGACCGCTGAAGCCGTCAAGGCCCAGCGCCAGGCCTCGCGCGATGCCGCCGGCAGCACGCTGGACCAGCTCAAGAAGGCCGGCATGCAGGTGACCGAGCTGCCGCCCGCCGAGATCGCCAAGCTGCGCGACAAGATGCGCCCGGTGATTGCCAAGTACGCGGTGTCGGTGGGCCAGGAAACCGTCAAGGCGATGCAGGACGAGCTGGCCAAGGTTCGCAAGTAAGCTGGCCGGGTGCCTTGTCCGCTGCGGCCCTTCCGCACGGCTGAGGCACTTGTCCCTGGCCTCTACCCCCTCACAGGAAAACTCCATGAAAATCCTCACGCTCAACGGCGTCAACCTGAACATGTTCGGCAAGCGCGACCCCAAGCAGTACGGCACCACCACGCTGGCCGAGATCGATGCCAGCCTGGCCGCGCTGGGCAAGGAACTCGGCGCCGACGTCGAATGCTTCCAGACCAACATCGAAGGCGAGATGTGCGAGCGCATCCACCGCGCCCACGGCGAAGCCGTGGATGCGGTGCTGATCAATGCCGGCGCCTGGACGCACTACAGCTACGGCATCCGCGATGCGCTGGCGATCCTGAAGTGCCCGATCGTGGAAGTGCACATGTCCAACATCCATGCGCGCGAGCCGTTCCGCCATGTGTCGGTGATCGCTGAAATCGCGCGCGGGCAGATCTGCGGCTTTGGCGCCGACAGCTACCTGCTGGCGCTGCGCGCCGCCGTGTCGGCGGTGCAGTCCGCCGCCAGGGTTTGAGGCTTTTCAACCCTTTCCAACGTTTCCAAGCGAGCCACACCATGCGCCATTCAATCGCCACGGTCTCCCTGTCGGGCATGCTGCGCGAAAAGCTGCAGGCCGCCGCGGCGGCGGGCTTCGATGGCGTGGAGATTTTTGAAAACGACCTGCTGCAGTTCCCCGGCTCGCCGCGCGAGGTGCGGCAGATCTGCGACGACCTGGGCCTCAAAATCGAGCTGTTCCAGCCGTTTCGGGACTTCGATGCGGCCACGCCGGCGCAGCTGGCGCGCAACCTGGAGCGTGCCGAGCGCAAGTTCGACGTGATGCAGGAGCTGGGCACCTCGATGATCCTGGTTTGCTCCAATGTGCAGCCCGACGCCCTGGCCGACGTGGACCAGCTGGCCGCGCAGTTCCATCAGCTGGCCGAGCGCGCGGGCCAGCGCGGCCTGTTCATCGCCTATGAGGCGCTGGCCTGGGGCAGCCGGATCAACCGCTTTTCGCAGGTCTGGGACGTGGTCAGGCGCGTGGACCACCCGCACCTGGGCATGACGCTGGACAGCTTTCACACCCTGGCGCTGCGCGACGACCCGCTGCCGATCGCGCAGCTGCCCGCAGGCAAGATTTTCTTTGTGCAGCTGGCCGATGCGCCCTGGGTGAACACCGACGTGCTCACGCACAGCCGCCATTACCGCTGCTTTCCCGGCCAGGGCGAGCTGGACATCGTGAAATTCACCCGCGCCGTGATCGACGCGGGCTACACCGGCCCGCTGTCGCTGGAAGTCTTCAACGACGAATTCCGCGCCGCGCCGGCGAGGGCCAATGCGGTCGATGCCAAGCGCTCGCTGCTGTGGCTCGAAGACCAGGTGCGGCAAAGCCAGGCCGGCGATGGCGTGGCCAGCCAGGCGGCGCTGTTCGCGCCGCCGCCCGCGCCTGTGCTCACCGGCTGGGCCTTCGTCGAATTCGCCGTCGACCCGGCCGCCGGCCAACGGCTTGAGGCCTGGCTGGAGTCCAGCGGCTTTCGCCGCATCGGCCGGCACCGCTCGAAAAAGGTCGATCTGTACGGCCAGGGCGAGGTGCGCATCATCGTCAACCTGGAAGAGGATTCGCTGGCCCGCACGCACTTCGAGCTGCACGGCACCTCGGCCTGCGCCGTGGCGCTGGCGACCAGCGATGTCGCCGCTTCGCTGGCACGGGCAGAGGCCTTGCAATGCCCGCATGTGAACGGACGCGTGGGCGACAAGGAGCTGGCCATTCCGGCGGTGCGCGCGCCCGACGGCAGCCTGGTGTATTTCTGCGAAACGCCGCAGGCGGGCCGCTATGCCTTCGAAGCCGACTTTGCGATGGACGACGCCGCGCTGGGCGGCGGGCCGCTGGGCGACGCCGCCCGCTTCGACCACCTGGTGCAGGCCGTGCCGCCGGGCCAGGTCGAGCCCTGGGTGCTGTTTCACCGCGCGGTGCTGGGCCTGGTGCCCGAGCGCAACGTGGTGATGCACGACCCCTACGGCATCATCAAAAGCCGCGAGATCGAGTCCGGCGACCGCGCGGTGCGCACTTCCATCACCGTCTCCGAGCGCGACCACACCTCGGTGTCGCGGGCCGTGTCGAGCTTTCGCGGCGCGGGCGTGCAGCAGGTCGCGCTGGCCGTTCCCGACCTGGTCGCCACGGCGCGGCAGCTGCTGGCGCAGGGGGCGCCGCTGCTGCCGATACCGGGCAATTACCACGACGACCTGGCGGCCCGCTACGACATCGACGCCGTGCTGCTGGCGGCGCTGCGCGAGCTGGGCATCCTGTACGACCGCGAGCCCGGTGGCGGCGAACTGCTGCAGCTCTACCTCACGCCCTTCGACGACCGCTTCCATTTCGAGCTGGTCGAGCGGCGCGGCGGGTATGCCGGCTACGGCGCGCCCAACGCGCCGTT
>JAQGMN010000001.1 GCA_028292345.1 Polaromonas sp.
TGTGCCGCCAGCGGCGCGTGGTCTTCACGCCGATGACATGCAGGCAAGGCGTGGACACCACCGGCTCGAGCACCGGGCCAAACGCCTGGCGGTAACGCGCATACGGCGTGAACAGCCGCTGGTAGAGGTTGAGCAGCGGAACGTCGTGGTTGCCCGGTATGGCCAGCAGCTGCGGAATCGCCAGGCTGTCGCAAAAGGCGCGCGCCTGGGCAAACTGCGACACGCGGGCGCGCTGCGTGATGTCGCCGGACAGCACCAGCACGTCGGGCCGCTGCTCGCGGGCCAGCTGCGCCAGCGCCTGCATCACGGCCGGCTGGACGGTGCCGAAATGCGGATCGGACATTTGCAGCAGGCTGCTCATGCGCCGGCCTGACTCAGGATTTCGTTCATTCGATCACCGCCTCGTCGTCCGGCATCGGCACCAGCAGCAGCAAGGGCTCGGGCGCCACCTCGAACACCAGCGGCGTGCGCATCCAGACGATCTCGCCGTCGGTGGCCACCTTGATGCGTTTCATCCGGCGCGGCGTGACCGTCAGGCGCCGAAAGGAAAAGCTGCGGATGTTTTCGGCGTCCCCGAGCCGGCCGAGAACGCCGCGCAACAGCAGGCCAAACAAGGCCAGCGTGCCTATCGGCCGGACCGCCACCGCCGCCAGCTGCCCCTGCCCCACCGCATCGGCATGCTCCGCGTCAATGCCGGCCTGGACCAGCTGCAGGCGGTTGTTTCCGACAAACAGCGTGGGCGTGCGCAAGGATGCGGCCTGCCCGGTCGACTCGATGCGCAGGTCGAGCTGGCCTTGCGCCCGCAGCAGCGTCGCAATGCCCGAGACGAAAGCCACGAACCGGCTGCGTCCGAACTGCTGCTTCCACTCTTCGCGGTCCTCCAGCAGCTTGGGATAAAGGCCCACGCTGGCATTGACCAGAAACAGCCGGCCATTGACCTTGCCGGCCTGGACCGGCGAGACGCGGCCGCGCAACAGGACCCGGGCGGCCAGGCCCGTGTCCTGCGAAATCGCATTGTCACGGCCGAAATAATTGAAGGTGCCCTGGGGAATCACGCCCAGGGGGCAGCCGCTGCCGAGCACGGCATTGGCAACGGCATTGATCGTGCCATCGCCGCCGGCGGCGACCACCACGCCGCGGCGTGCTTTTGCCTGCTCCACGGCGCGCCTGGCCAGCGTGTCGATGGACTCGCTGCCTTCACATTGCAAAAATTCGAATTCGCGTCCGCCTTGCTGCAACACGCGGCTGATCACCTGTTTTTCCTCCTCGGCGTCGCGATGGCCTGAACCCACGTTGAATACGATGAACAGCGGCCCATGGCGGGCGATTTCGTGGGTGTCGGTCATGCCGGAAGAATAAACCGGCGCCAACAGCCGCGCTGTCAGCCAAATCCGCTTTTCAGGCCGGTCCCCGGGCTTGACCCTTCAAGCCCGGGTCAGGGGCGGGCCGGCAAGGGCAGCATCTGCACCGACCCCGAAATGTTGACCAGCACCGTGCTCTTGCCCGCCTCGACCGGCACGGGCGCATCGGCCATCTCGGACTTGGCACTCATGGCCATGGCGCGCGGGCGCGGCGTCGAGCCCTGGTCGTTGGTGTTGATCGAGATTTCGCGCAAGGCATAGCCGCCAAAGCCGAAAGCGGCGGACACCTCGCCCGCCTTCGCCTTGAACCGCTCGATCGCCTGCGCCTGCGCCTCGCCCTCGACACGGGCGCGCTGTTCGCGGCTCAAGGCAAAACTGACGCTGCCCAGGCTCAGGGTCTGGATCTTGCCGGCCGTGCCGGTGATGCGCGGAAAATCCTTGCCTTCGAGCACCAGTTCGGTCGATCCCTGCCAGCCGTTGATCTTGCCGTCCTTGCCGTAGCGCGGGTACAGGCTGAAATTGCCGGTGCGCACGTCCATCTGGCCGGGCGAAGCCGCCTGCCGGGCCTGCGCCAGCGCGGCCTCAAGCGCCTGCCTGAGCTGCGTTTGCACCGTGCCGGCGTCTAGCCCGTCGCGGCTGGTGGTCATCGAAATCGACAGCAGGTCCTGCTGCACCTCGACCGAACCGCTGGTGGAAAGCTGCGCCACGTTCTTCAGCGCCTCCACCGGCATGTTTTGAGAAAAAACGCCGGTTGCGCAGACTGCAAGGGCGCAAGCAGCTATTGATTTAATAGCAAACAACATAAGGGACCTACTTTCAACAAAGACAGATAAACACATGCAAGCCGATGAAGGCGGGCCTGGGGCCCAGTCCCTAACTTGAACCGCGGACTGCGGCTTTGCGCGACATCATGCGTGCAATGGTCCAGCATAAACCCACCCAAACCCGGTAGGACCTAAAAGCCCGCAAGGGCAAGGCTTAATGCATTCTGTCAACACCGGAAACCCCATTCCTCCCCTTGGGAAAAGCGATATCCAATGCAAAAATCCAGCCCATCAATACCGAGCCGGCGCAAATGGAATAAATAGAAATATGAGTAATAAAAAGTTTTTTTGATAGAAAAAAGAGACATTTACTTTTTTACGCCCTCAAAATGGCCTCTGTTACAAATTAAAAGACCACCATGCTCCAAGCCCAATCCAACGCCCGCGCCGACAAAATCCTGATCCTTGACGACGACGCCCGCATTCGCGACTTGCTGCGCCGCTACCTGGCCCAGGAGGGTTTTGACGTCATCCTTGCCGAGGACAGCAAGGCGCTGAACCGCATCATGCTGCGCGATGCGGTGGACCTGATCGTGCTCGACCTGATGATGCCGGGCGAAGACGGCCTGTCGATCTGCCGGCGCCTGCGGGCTGCCAACGACCGCACGCCCATCATCATGCTGACGGCCAAGGGCGAGGATGTGGACCGCATCGTCGGCCTGGAAGTCGGCGCCGACGACTACCTGGCCAAGCCCTTCAACCCGCGCGAACTGCTGGCCCGCATCCATGCCGTGCTGCGCCGCCGGCCCACCGCCGAGGTGCCGGGCGCGCCGTCGAGCGACCAGGAAGTCATCACCTTCGGCCCGTTCTCCTTCGACATGAGCCTGCGCACGCTGCAGAAAAACGGCGAGGAACTGCCGCTGACCACGGGCGAATTCGCCATGCTCAAGACGCTGGTGCGCCATCCGCGCCAGCCGCTGTCGCGCGAAAAACTGGCGCAGCTGGCGCGCGGCCGGGAATTCGAACCGTTTGACCGCAGCCTGGACGTGCAGGTGTCGCGCCTGCGCAAGCTGATTGAAACCGATGCGGCCGTGCCGCGCTACATCCAGACGGTCTGGGGCATCGGCTACGTGTTCGTGCCGGACGGCAACAACTGAGTCGCCGACTCTTTTTTCTGAAACCTGCCCCCGGCTGCGGCAGTCCATCACGCGTCATAACGGCCAAGTGATAATGGCCGATTTTCCTGTCGGCGTGCCGTTCCTGATTCACCGTTCAGCCCGAATCCCGTGGACGCCCGCCCCTTGCCATGCAAACCTCCCGACCGTCCCCGCTTGAAACCGCGCCTGCGCCTCTGGAAGCGCGCCCGCGCCGGCGCATCAACCTGTTCTGGCGGACCTTTTTCTTTCTGGCGCTGCTGCTGTTCGGCTCGATCATTGCCTGGCTGCAGACGTTCCGCACGCTCGAAACCGAACCCCGGGCCAGTCAGAGCGCGCAGCAGCTGGCAACCCTGGTCAACACCGCCCGGGTTGCCTTGCGCTTTGCCGATCCGGTTGGGCGCGGCAAGCTGATCAAGGCGCTGGACGAGGAAGAGCATGTCCACATCATGAAGCGCGACCCGAAGGACGCCATCGAGCCTTATGTCAGCGATGAATTCGGTGAACGCATTGCGAACGAACTGACCCGCCGGCTTGGCGACGGCACGGTGGTGGCCGGCGCCGTCAACCAAAAGGAAGGCCTGTGGATCGGCTTTTCCACCGATAACGAGACTTACTGGCTGCTGACCGATCCGTCCCAGCTGGGCCCGTCGCGCACCAGCACCTGGGCCATCTGGCTGGTCACGGCCGCGGCCCTGTCGCTGGCCGGCGCGGCGGTGATCGCGCGCCTGATCAACCAGCCGCTCAAGCAGCTGTCCTTTGCCGCCAGCCGGATGCGCGACGGCGATTTCGACGCCAGCCGGCTTGACGAGCAGGTGGCGACCAGCGAAGTGCGCGAGGTCAACATCGGCTTCAACCGCATGGCCGCGCAGCTGTCCAAGATCGAGCAGGACCGGGTGGTCATGCTGGCCGGCATTTCGCATGACCTGCGCACCCCGCTGGCCCGGCTTCGCCTGGAAACCGAAATGAGCGTGGCCGACCCGGACGCGCGCCAGCACATGGTGGCCGACATTGCCCAGCTCGACGCGATCATCGACAAATTCCTCGATTACGCCCGGCCCGAACCGGCCCACCTGGAGCCCATCGTGCTCAATGACGTGATTGCGCAATCGCTCTACGCGGTGGCCGAATACCCGGACATGAACGTCACCGTCAGCATTCCCGACAACACCCGGGTGCTGGCCGACCGGGTCGATCTGTCCCGGGTGATTGCCAACCTGCTGGAGAATTCCAGGCGCTACGGCAAGAGCAGCGACACCGGCATGGCGCAGGTGGACATCTCGGCCCGGGTCAGCGATGCGTGGGTGCTGCTGAAGATCCGCGACCATGGCAACGGCGTGGCGTCCGAAGTGCTGTCCAGGCTGACCAATCCGTTTTTCCGGGGCGACGTGGCGCGCACCGAGGCGACCGGCGCCGGCCTGGGGCTGGCGATTGCCGAAAAAACCGTGCTGCGCATGGGCGGGCTGTTCAGCCTGTCCAACACCGGCTCCGGCGGACTGGCCGCCCACATCAAGCTGCGCCGGGGCTGAGCACAGGCTGAGTTTCGCGGCACGGCCCTGCTATTTCAACGAAACAAGGCGTTCACGCACTGTTCACGTGCGCTTTAAGCTATCAATACAATAGCGCCACGGCGCGGGCTTCCAGGCTCAGGCCCTGACCGACCGGGCCGAGCTTCTCGGCGGTCTTGGCTTTCACGTTCACCCTGTCTTCCTGCAGACCCAGCGCCTCGGCAATCCGCAAGCGCATCGCCGGAATGTGCGGCGCCAGGCGGGGCGCCTGGGCCACGAGGGTGCTGTCGATGTTGCCGATGCGCAGGCCGCGTTCGGCCAGCAGCCGGCCGGTCTCGCGCAGCAGCACGATGGAATCGGCGCCCTTGAAGCGCGCATCGGTGTCCGGAAAATGGCTGCCGATGTCGCCCAGCCCCGCCGCCCCCAGCAGCGCATCGATGATGGCGTGCAGCAGCACATCGGCATCCGAATGGCCCAGCAGGCCCAGCGCGTGCGGTACCTCGACGCCGCCCAGGATGAGCTTGCGCCCGGGCACCAGCGCATGCGTGTCCCAGCCTTCACCAATACGGAACGGGGGAAACGGGGCGGTGGAATCGGAATTCATGAATGGGCTTTCTGGGTAAAAATTTCTGGAGCGCGCGGCCATTTCAGGCCGGGCAGCGCCGGCTCAGCAAAATCGCCTCGGCCAGCGCAAAGTCTTCCGGGTAGGTCACCTTGAAGTTCTGCGCGCTGCCTGCCACCAAGCGGGGCGCCAGGCCCAGCAGTTCGATGGCACCGGACTCGTCGGTGACCGCCGCGCCGGCCAGCGCCAGCGCCTGCATCAACATGCCGATGCGAAACATCTGCGGCGTTTGCGCCAGCCATTTGTCGCTGCGGTCCAGCGTCGCGGCCACGCGGCCGCTGCGCTCCAGCGCGCCTTCGCTTTTCAGCGTGTCCGGCAGCTTGTGCGCCAGCAGCCCGCCCACGTCATCATGTTGGCAGGCATCGATGAGCCGGTTGATCTGGCCAGGCGTCACCAGGCAGCGGGCGGCATCGTGGACCAGCACCCAGTCGCCCATTTCAGCCCCGCCCTGGCGCAGCGCGCCGAGCCCCTGGCGCACGCTGTCGGCGCGGCTGGCGCCGCCGCAGGCCGCCACGTCGAATGGCCTGTTGGCGATGGAATCAAAAAAAGCGTCGCCCGGCGCGACCACCACCAAGGTGCGGGCCAGGCGCTCGATGTGCAGGAACGCCGCCAGCGTGTGCAGCACCATCGGCATCCCGGCGATGTTTTGGTATTGCTTGGCCTGCCCGCCCGCCACGCCGGCCCGGCTGCCCTGGCCGGCGCAGGGAATGAGTGCAAAAAAACGGGCGCGAAGGCGGGTATCGGCGGGGTCGGTCATCATCGCCTCATCATAAATTCTAAAATCAGGCCGATGCACCTTCCTTCACTCGTGACCGGCAAACGCTACACCCTCCCCCAGCCCACCCGTTCCGCCGACTCGCTTCTCCTGGCGAGCCTCGGGCAACGCGAAAAAACCGCCGGCAAGCTCACCGCCATCGTCACCTCGGACGCCGCCACGGCCCAGCGGCTGATGGACGAAATGGCGTTTTTTGCGCCCGACCTGCGCTGCGCCCTGTTTCCCGACTGGGAAACGCTGCCTTACGACGCGTTTTCGCCGCACCAGGACCTGATCAGCGAGCGGCTGGCGACGCTCTGGCGCATCCAGCAGCGGAAAAAGGACACCGGCGCCGACGTGGTCATCATGCCGGCCACCACGGCGCTGTACCGGCTGGCGCCGCCGGCTTTTCTGGCGGGCTACACCTTCGAGTTCAAGGTGAAACAAAAGCTCGACGAGGCCAAGTTCAAGGCGCAGCTCACGCTGGCCGGCTACAGCCATGTCACGCAGGTCGTCAGCCCCGGCGAATATGCGGTGCGCGGCGGCCTGATCGATTTGTTCCCGATGGGCTCGATGGTGCCCTACCGGGTCGACCTGTTCGACGACGAGATCGATTCCATCCGCACCTTCGACCCGGACAGCCAGCGCAGCCTGTACCCGGTGCCCGAAGTGCGGCTGCTGCCCGGCCGCGAGTTTCCGATGGACGATGCGGCGCGGGCCCGGTTCCGCAGCCGCTGGCGCGAGCTGCTGGAGGGCGACCCGACCAAAAGCCGCATCTACAAGGACATGGGCAACGGCGTGGCGACGGCCGGCATCGAGTATTACCTGCCGCTGTTCTTCGAGGAAACCGCCACGGTGTTCGACTACCTCGGCAAGAACGCCACGGTGGTGCTG
>JAQGMN010000004.1 GCA_028292345.1 Polaromonas sp.
GGTGCCGCTTTGCCCCTTGATGGCGTCCACCCGGCTGAATTCGTCGAGCAGCGTGGTTTTGAGCCACTTGCGCCACAGCGTGCGCAGCACGTCTGCAGGAGGCGCGCCCAGGGCCTTGACGCCGCCCGGGCTCAGCGTCAGGCGCGTGCCGGTGCGCAGCGCCAGGCTAGAAGCCTGGAGCAGCATGGGCCAGGCAAAAGCCTTGATCGGGCCAATCGGCTGATCCCACTTGTCTGTCTTTTCCACCACAGGGTAGAAATCGCCGCCGACCAGTCTTTCGGCCAGTAGTTTTAAAGTACCGCTGCTGGGCAGCGCCGTCTTCTCGCTGACGGTTAGGCGGGCCTGTTCAAGCGTGCGCAGCATAACCACCACTTCATGCAAGGCGTCATGCTCGGTCCGGCGCACTGTCCGCCCTGCACCCGCAGGCAGAGTCTCGGAGCTGCGCAATTGCACATCAGCGGGTTTTGGCACAAACGCAAGCAAGCTCGCCCGCAGGTCAAGCGGTACGAAATACAGCCGCTCCCTGGATGCATAGTGGATGAACAATGCCAGGGCCGATTTTTTGTTGCTGCCATAGCGGGACGACTGCGCCCCGGCCACTTCAAACGAGGGGTCACCCTGGTACTTGGCTCGAAAGCGCTGCGGCGAGAACTCTCCCTGTGGATGGTGAACGGCTTCGGCGACGGCGGCAGCCTGCAGGGTGCCCAGCTTCGACCAAATGGAGTGCAACGTTGCGCCCTTCATCGCATCGGCTATTCGCTCGATCAACTCGTCTTTGCGGCCGACGGCCTCAGCGTCTGGTACGTAGCGGATCAAATCCTTCAAGTCGCCAACGAGCAAACTTTGCAGCGCTTCTTTGAGCATGATGGGCATGGCTACGTCCTTGGGACAACAGGGGGTGGACACGTTGGGGGGCTGGCTTGGCGCCCCGGTGACGCTGGCAAGCCGGTAGCTCACCGGCAGTCAACGCGACACCCTATTTTGTCAGGTGCCTGGCCAACTTGCGCAACGAAACCGTTGCCCAGAACAATAGGCAGGCGCCCCTGCAAATCAAGGGCGGGATGCTCATGCCCTGGGACACGCCGGGCATTGGCTTGGAGTGGCGCGAGGACATGGTCGCGTGGCACCAGGTGTGATGCGGTAAAGCGTAAAGCGGCAGCTGCAACAACAGCACATCCGAAGAGTAGAAAGGCATCCACCAGGAACAAAGGCTTTTCTTGCCGGCACCCCATTGAATGGCTTCATGACCCCGCCCACGGGTGGGAATCGTGCTGGTCCATACAATGCAATGGTCAAATTTCTCTTCACGATGCCACAGGAGAAGACACATGGGTGCTTGCTCGACTGCGCGTCGGTGGATGCTGGTTTTCGCTGCGCCACTCCTTTTGAACTGCGGTGGCGGAGGAACTGGCGGGGCAAGCGGTGAAAATGCACTCGGCCCCACCGCCAACGACACCACGGCGCCGCAGGTGACGCTCACGGCGCCTGTGAACCTTGCCATCGATCTGACCGGCACGCTGGCCCTGGGCGCCGTTGCAACCGACAACATCGCCGTCACGCGGGTCGAGTTCGAGGTGGATGGCCTTGGTGCAGGGGCGGATGACGCCGCGCCCTTTGCCGCCAGTGTCAATACTGCCGAGTATGCCGCCGGCCAGCACGTGGTCCGCGTGCGTGCGCGTGATGCCGCAGGCAACATCTCGACCTGGTCCGCAGCGATGGTGGAATTTGGCGGCAGCACCTCGGTGCCGGCCGGATTCACGAAAAACGAGCGTTTTATCTCGGGCCTGAGCCAAGCCACGGCGCTGGCGCAAGCGCCCGACGGGCGGTTGTTCATCGCCGAGCAGGGCGGCGCGGTGCGGGTGTACAAGTCCGGTGGACTGCTGCAGCAGCCTTTCGTGCGGCTGGCGGTTGACGCCTCGGGCGAACGCGGCCTGATCGGCATTACGCTGCACCCGAACTTTCCGGCAACGCCTCATGTCTTTGTGCACTACACGGCGCTTGCTGGCGCGGCCGGCGCGACGCACAACCGTATCAGCCGCTTCACTGCGCAGGGCGATGAGGCCATGGCTTCGAGCGAGTTGGTCCTGGTCGAGCTCCCACCGCTGTCCGCGGCGACCAACCACAACGGCGGCGCCCTGCACTTTGGCGCCGATGGCAAGCTCTACGTTGGGGTAGGCGAGAACGCCGATCCGAGCAAATCGCAAGACCTGCGCAGCCCGCTGGGCAAGCTGCTGCGCTTTAACGACGATGGCAGCATTCCGGCGGACAACCCGTTTTTTTCCTCCCAGCAAGGATTGGCGCGCGCCGTGTGGGCTTACGGGCTGCGCAACCCGTTCAGCTTCGCGGTGCAACCATTGACCGGCCGCATTCACATCAATGACGCTGGTGCGAACACCTGGGAAGAGGTCAACGTTGGGGTAGCCGGCGCAAATTTCGGATGGCCTGACTCCGAAGGTCCGGACAACGTCGGCGCAGGCATGGCGGCGCCGCTGTTTGCCTACGCGCACGGCGATACAGCGCCGCCCGGCTCCGGTCCGGGTGGGTTTTTTACTGGCGTTGCCATCGCAGGCGGCACGTTTTACCCGGCGGCCGGAGTGTTTCCTGCGCCTTACCACAGCAACTACTTCTTTGCTGACTTTGGGCGCAGGTTCATCGGACGGCTCGACCCGGCCAATGACAACGCTGCCTACGCTTTTGCCAGCATCAGCGATGCGCCGGTCGATATGCTCGTAGGCACGGACGGCGCGCTGCTCGTGCT
>JAQGMN010000023.1 GCA_028292345.1 Polaromonas sp.
CTCAAGCCCGTCAGCCAGCCCATCCTGCTGCACGGCCACTGCCACCAGAAGGCCTTCGGCGCGGTCAGCCCGATCATGGACGTGCTCAGGCTGATTCCCGGCGCCCAGCCCGAGCTGATCGAATCGAGCTGCTGCGGCATGGCCGGCAGCTTTGGCTACGAGGCCAGCCATTACGAGGTGTCGATGCAGATGGCCGAACTCAGCCTGCTGCCCGCCGTGCGCAAGCAGCCGGACGCCATCGAGGTGGCCGACGGCACCAGCTGCCGCCACCAGATCCGGGACGGCGCGCAGGTTGACGCGGTGCATGTGGCGGTGCTGCTGGCGCGGCAACTGCAAGGCTGAGCCGGAGCGAACCAGCAACACGCGGCGACAAAAAAACGCCGCACGCCGGTGCCGCCCGGGCTTACGATGCCTGCAAACCAGCATCCCCTTGCGCCCATGACCGACATCCTCACCGTCACCATGAACCCCGCCCTGGACGTGTCCACCTCGACTGACCGGGTTTCGGACACGCACAAACTGCGCTGCTCGGCCGCCATCCTGCACCCCGGCGGCGGCGGCATCAACGTGGCGCGGGTGCTGCACCGGCTGGGCGGCGACTGCCTGGCGCTGTACCCGGCAGGGGGCGCGAACGGCCAGCGGCTGCAGCAGCTCATCGACCAGGAGCAGGTGCGCAGCCACTGCGTCCCGATTGCCGGCGAGACGCGCGAAAGCTTCTCGGTGCATGAACACGCGAGCGGACGCGACTTTCGTTTCGTGCTGCCCGGGCCCGAACTGGCAGCCGGCGAATGGCAGGCCTGCTTGCGCCTTGCCGCCGACCTGCAGGCGCCGCCGGCCTACCTGGTGGCCAGCGGGAGCCTGCCGCCCGGCGTGCCAAGCGATTTCCATGCGCGGCTGGCGCGGCTGGCGAAGGAACGCGGCAGCCGGCTGGTGCTCGACAGCTCGGGGCCGCCGCTGGCCGCCGCGCTGGCCGAAGGCGTCTACCTGGTCAAGCCCAGCCTGCGCGAGTTGCGCGAACTGACCGGCCATGCGCTCGATAGCGAGCAGGACTGGCATGCGGCGGCGCTGCAGATCATCCGGGCCGGCCAGGCGCAGGTGGTGGCGCTGTCGCTGGGCGAAGGCGGCGCCCTGCTGGTGACGGCCGACCGGGCGCTGCGCGCGCGCAGCCTGCCGGTCCGGGTCGCCAGCTCGATTGGCGCGGGCGACAGCTTCGTCGGCGGCCTGCTCTGGGCGCTGAATCGAGGCGAAGACCTGGAGCAGGCCTTTCGCTACGGCATGGCCGCCGGCGCGGCCGCCCTGCTCGCGGCCGGCACGGCGCTGTGCCAGGCGGCGGATGTGGAACGGCTGCACCGGGAAGTCGCGGTCGCCGCCGTCTGAGCCGCTCTCGCCGCCCGGAAGCCGCAGGCGTTTTCAGGCCAATTGATCTAGCGCAAGCCACCAGCGCCATGCGGCGGCTACCGTAGCGGAACAAGAGGCGACCCGCAGCAAAAAGGACAGGCGCCATGCCTGCCTGGCGCCACTGGCAAGCCCTGTGTTCCCTGCCAAGCCGGAGACAAACACCATGACGACACCCTTCATCCGCTGGTTTTCAGACATCGGCATTGCCGATGTTCCGCAGGTCGGCGGCAAGAATGCCTCGCTCGGCGAAATGGTCCGCGAACTCGGCGCGCAGGGCGTGCGCGTGCCCAACGGCTTTGCCGTCACCGCCGGCGCCTACCGCCACCTGCTCGACCAGTCCCATGCCTGGGGCGGGCTGCACGAGGCGCTCGACGGCCTGGACGTGAAGGACGTGGACGACCTGGCCAGGCGGGCCCGCCGTGCGCGGGACATCATCCACGGCGCGGCGCTGCCGGATGGCATGGTCGGGGAAATCAACGAAGCCTATGCCCGCCTGCGCGCCGAATACGGCGAACAGGTGACGCTGGCGGTGCGCAGCTCGGCCACCGCCGAGGACCTGCCGACCGCCAGCTTTGCCGGCCAGCATGAAACCTTCCTGAACATCTCGGGCGAGGCCCGGCTGCTTGAAGCCATCCGCCAGTGCTTTGCCAGCCTGTTCATGGACCGCGCCATCGCCTACCGGGTGGACCACGGCATCGACCATTTCAAGGTCTACCAGTCGGTCGGCGTGATGAAGATGGTGCGTTCCGACCTGGCCGCCAGCGGCGTGACCTTTTCGCTCGACACCGAGACCGGCTTTCGCGACGTGGTGTTCATCACCGGCGCTTACGGCCTGGGCGAGAACGTCGTGCAGGGCACGGTCGATCCGGACGAGTTCTATGTCTTCAAGCCCACGCTGGCCCGGGGCCACCGGGCCGTGCTGCGGCGCAAGCTCGGCGCCAAGCAGATCCGCATGGTCTATGCCCAGGCGGCGGGCCGCGAGACCACGCGCAACATGCCGACGCCGCCGGAAAACCAGGCGCGCTTTTGCATCACCGACGACGAGGTGCTCGAACTGGCGGACGCCGCCGTCCGGATCGAGGCGCACTACAGCCGCAAGGCCGGGCAGCCCACGCCGATGGATGTCGAATGGGCCAAGGACGGCCTGGACGGCAAGCTCTACATCGTCCAGGCGCGGCCCGAAACCGTGGCATCGCGAAAGCCCCTCGGCCAGGTCGATGAATATCGCCTGGGCGACAAGGGCCAGCCCGTCGTCAGCGGCCGCGCCGTGGGCGGCAAGATTGTCAGCGGCCGGGCGCGCGTCATCAGCGAGGTGTCCGAACTCAACCAGTTCCGGCCCGGCGAGGTGCTGGTGGCCGACACCACCATGCCGGACTGGGGCACGGTGATGAAGATCGCCGCCGCCGTGGTGACCAACCGGGGCGGCCGCACCTGCCACGCGGCCATCGTGGCGCGAGAAATGGGCATTCCCGCGGTGGTCGGCTGCGACCATGCGACCACGGCCATCAGGACCGGCGACGAGGTCACCGTGTCGTGCGCCGAAGGCAGCGCCGGCCATGTGTACGCCGGCCGGATTCCCTTCACCGCTACCCGCACCGACGTGGCCGGCATGGCGCGGCCGCAGACGCACCTGATGGTCAACCTGGCGAACCCCGACATGGCGTTCCAGACCGCCCTGCTGCCCAACGACGGCGTCGGCCTGGCGCGCATGGAGTTCATCATTGCCGAGCACATCCATGCGCATCCGATGGCGCTGGTGCATCCCGAGAAGGTCGAAGACGCCGCCGTGCGCGCTGAAATCGCCCGGCTCACGCACCTGTACGCCACGCCGGCCGAGTATTTCGTGCGCCAGCTGGCCGAGGGCGTCGGCACCATCGCGGCGGCGTTCTACCCCAAGCCGGTGATCGTGCGCATGTCCGACTTCAAGACCAACGAATACGCCAGCCTGCTGGGCGGGCGCGGCTTCGAGCCGGTCGAGGCCAATCCGATGATCGGCTTTCGCGGCGCCTCGCGCTATGCGCATCCGGCCTATGCCGAGGGTTTTGCGCTCGAATGCGCGGCCATGAAACGCGTGAGGGGCGACATGGGCCTGGCCAACGTCAAGCTGATGATCCCGTTCTGCCGCCGGGTGGACGAAGGCGAGCGCGTGCTCCAGGCCATGGCCGGGCACGGCCTGGCGCGCGGCGTGAACGGGCTGGAAATCTACGTCATGTGCGAGATTCCGAACAACGTCATCCAGATCGATGCGTTCGCGCAGCTGTTCGACGGCTTTTCGATCGGCTCGAACGACCTGACGCAGCTGGTGCTCGGCGTGGACCGGGATTCGGAGATCGTCGCCTTTGACTTTGACGAGCGCGACCCGGGCGTCAAGATGGTGCTGCGCCAGACCATCGAGGGCGCGCGGCGCAACGGCCGGCATGTGGGCATCTGCGGCCAGGCGCCATCGGACTATCCCGAAATGGCGGCCTACCTGGTCGAGCTGGGCATCGACGCGATGAGCGTCACGCCCGACACGCTGCTGAAAACCACGCGCGACGTGCTGGCGGTCGAAGCGCAGCTGGGGCGCGCGCCGCGCGGCGAAACCGCCGCTTCAAAGCCTTCGCAAGGGAGACTGTCATGAACAAGCAAAGCATTGCGTCCCTGATGCGGCACGAAGTGCATCCGGTCAACGCCGACGACACCATTGCATCGGTCGAAAAAACCATGGTGGCCCGCGGCCTGACCTGGGCGCCGGTGATGGACGAAGGCGGCGCGACGCTGGGCGTCGTCAGCAGCCTGGACTTGCTGCGCTTTCATGCCGAGGGCAAGGACGCCGACAAGGTCTGCGCCTGGCAGATCTGCACCTACAAGCCGATTTCGGTGCCGCCGGACGCCAGCGTGGCCGAGGTGGCCCGGCTGATGGTCGAAGCCGGCATCCACCACGTCGTGGTCCGCGACGGCAGCGCCATCAGGGGCGTGGTGTCGTCGATGGA
>JAQGMN010000070.1 GCA_028292345.1 Polaromonas sp.
TGCTCGCCCAGGACGTCATCCACAAGAACATGGCCGCCTGGATGCTGGAGATCTACCACGCGACCAACGCGTTTCTGATCGGGCGCGGCGTCATGGCGGAAATCGACCTGCGGCCGCTGGTCAGGCGAACGCCTTCCGCTGTGAATGCCGTGAGGTCCGCCAGCGCTCCCGATGCGGATGACAGTCCGGGCAGGACCACCTCTGCCGGCATGCTGGACAGCCGCAATGCCCCGGCGTCGGTCCCGTTGCCGCCGGCAGCGGCGCGAAGCGGCTGGACGGGCAACGCCGTCCAGGAAGAAACGCGCATGCAGACCGCGACCACGCCGCTGGCCCGCGTGCGGATGCGTGCGCAGGGCGTGCTCGGGCATCTCAAGCACCTGCTCATGAGCCGCGTCGAAGGGTTCGACCCGGCGCGCGCGCACCAGGCCTCGCCGCAGCTGGAGCAGGCGATGGACCGCCTTCAGCAGCAGGCCGAGGCAGCGATCCTCGACGGCTCGCGGCAATCCCTGCAGTCGGCGCTGGGCTTTGCCCGCACGCAGGTCGACCAGGCGCTGCAGGAACTGCGCCAGCGGACCAGCGTGCTGAAAAAGGCGGCTTCCAGCTCCGCGGAAAAAGCCACCATCGAAATCGTCGCCCTGATGTTCCAGAGCATCCTGGCCGAAGACCGCATCGCGCCCCAGATCCGGGTCTGGTTTGCGCGCCTGCAGATGCCGGTGCTTCGGGTGGCGGTTGCCGAGCCGGAGTTTTTCAGTTCGCTCGAGCATCCGGCGCGCCAGTTGATCGACCGCATGGGATCGTGCGCGCTGGGCTTCGATGTGACCGTCGAGGGCGATGTCCTGGAAACGGAAATCAGGCGCGTCGTGCAGGTCATCGAGCAGTACCCGGAAACCGGACGCCGCGTGTTCCAGCTGGTCTATGAGGAATTCGACAGGTTCCTGTCCCGTTTCTTTGCCGAGCAGGGCAGCGTGGCGCGGGCGGTCAGCCTGGCCCAGCAGCTCGAGCAGAAGGAGACCATGACCGTCCAGTACACCATCGAGATGCGCACCATGCTCGACGGCATGCCGGTACGCGAGGAGATCCGCGAATTCCTGTTCAGGGTCTGGGCCGAGGTGCTGTCGGTTGCCGCGATGAAGAATGGCCCGCAGCATGCGCAGACCCTGCTGTTCAAGCAGGCCGCGGCCGACCTGGTCTGGTCGGCAAGCGCCAAGCCCAACCGCAGCGACCGGTCGCGTGTGATTGCCGCGCTGCCCAGGCAATTGCAGCTGCTGCGCCAGGGCATGACCCTGCTCGGCATGGACCTGGCGGCGCAGGACGCCCAGCTGAAGATCATCAGCGCCATCATGGCGGACGCCTTCCTGTCCAAGACCGATGCGATTCCGCTGGAGCAGATCGATGCCATGGCCAGGCGCCTGACCAACCTCGAAGACTATCTCTCGGAGCAGGATGTCGGCGACTTTCCGCTCGATGCCGACAGCCTGGTCACGATGATCGGGATCGATTCTGCGAATATCGAGGTGATTGCCGACGGCGGCAGCCAGCCGACCGACGCCATGCGCGCCTGGGCCCGGGAATTGCAGCCAGGCAGCTGGTTCAACCTGGACCACAACGGAAAAACCAGCCATGTGCAGTTCGCCTGGTGCAGCCAGCGCAAGCAGCTGCACCTGTTCGCCACAGCGGACGGCCGCAGCTTCCTGATCCAGATGCGCCGGCTGGCGGCCTATCTGCAGGCCGGGCTCCTGGTGCCGACGGAAGAGGAAGCGCTGACGGTGCGCGCCACGCGCGATGCCCTGGCCAAGCTGGACGCCAATCCGGAGCGGCTGTACGGATGAGCCTCGGCCTTCGGCGGGATGGTTCAGGAACCGGGTGGGGCGTTCGTTTCAACCATAAAATGAAGTTTTCAGCATCAAACAGGCCTTTTGCGCACGCCTGTCATGCGCAAGCAGCTATCAATTCGGTAGCAAAAAAGGCCGGGCCGCTTGAGCGCAATGTTTGCCCGCCAGGGTGATGGGACTGCGGTTGCGGCGCCGACCCAGAAGGCGTTACGCCACAAGCGATGCCTGAGACCGCCGGTCAATCAGTGCGCGAGGCGGCCTTCGGTGTCGTCGCACAGTTCATCGAGCACCAGCGCGTCGGGTTCCTCGCCAAAACTCCAGTAGACCATGAGGACGATGATCTTCAGGTCATCGAGCGACACCGGGTCGCCGGGCGCCGCCATGGCGCGGTCCATGACGATTTCGCGCATGTGCGGGGGCAGCACGCCCGAGGTTTCCAGAAAGCAGACAAATCCCAGGCTTTGCGCGCCCAGGTGCGCCTGTTCGGCAACGGAGTAAATGCGCAGGCTGTCGCTGGACTGCGCCTGCATGCGCGCAGGGTCATCGGCCGAGGCCTCGCCGGCGTGCGCGTCCGGCGCCTCCGGCAGGCGGGCCTGCGAGCCTTTGGCGGCAAGGTTCAGCCCTTCGAGCCAGACCAGCGCGGCCTGGATTTCCTCGGCTTCGAAGCCGGCTGCAATCAGTTTGCGTCCCAGCCGGTCGGATTCCGGGCAGGCGGCGCCCTGCCAGTAATTTTCGTAAACATAGACCAGGACTTCAAACATGCATTCAATATAACGCAGATAACTTCACCCCGCCGCCATCTGCTGAAACAGTCCCCCCGGCAGGCGCGCGACGTGTCCGTCGAGTTCGAGTTCGAGCAATCTGGCCTGCAGATGGGCGGTGTCGAGGCCGGTGCGGGCCTGCAGCGCATCCAGGCTCACCGCGTCGAATCCCAGCGCCGCCAGCAGGGGATCGCCGGAGCCCGCGACGGCTGCATCCGCCTTGCTGCCTTCAGTCGCGGCGCCGGCACCGGCGGGCGCCAGCCGAAGCTCTTCGAGCACATCCTGCGCCACCTCCACCAGCTTGGCGCCCTGCTTGATCAGCGCATGGCAGCCGCGCGACTGCGGCGAATGGATCGAGCCGGGAATGGCGAACACTTCCTTGCCCTGCTCGGCCGCCAGCCGCGCGGTGATCAAGGAGCCCGACTGCAGCGCCGCCTCGACCACCAGCGTTCCGCGGCTCAGGCCGGAAATGATGCGGTTGCGTTTGGGGAAATTGGCCGTCAGCGGCGGGGTTCCTAGGGGAAATTCGCTGATGAGCATGCCCTGCCGGGCAATGCGGTGCGCCAGGTCCAGGTGGCGCTTGGGATACACCCGGTCGAGCCCGGTGCCGACCACCGCAATCGTCTCGCCGCCGCCCAGCATCGCGCCATCGTGGGCCGCGCCGTCGATGCCCAGCGCCAGCCCGGACACCACGCAGATGCCGGCGCCGCCAAACGCCTTGGCAAACTGCCGGGCATTGCTTTCGCCCTGCGGCGTCGGGTTGCGGCTGCCGACGATGGCCAGGCTGTTTACTATTTTTTCGGTGGCTGAACCCGTCTGACTGGCAAGCGACCCAAGCATGTAAAGCATCAGGGGCGGGTCTTCGGTGTCGAGCAGCACCGCGGGATAGGCCGGATCGCCCAGCGCCGCGATGCGCCGGTCGTCCCCGGCCGCGAGCCAGTCCAGCGTGGCTTGCAGCTGCGCCGCCAGGCCGGGCGGCTCGCTGCGCAGGGCGCTGGCCAGCTTGCCCGGGCCGAGTTGCTGCAGGGTGGCGCTGCTTTGTTCAAAAATGGCCTGCGCCGACCCGAAAGCCGTCAGCAGCTTGCGCGCCGTGGCGTTGCCCACGCCGGGCGTGAGCGCCAGACGCAGCCAGGCGCGGAGTTCTTCGGAATCCATGGGGTCCGCCTTTCAGCAGGGTGCCCGCTGGGCCGGCGCCCTGGCGCGCACGGCCACGCAAGCGCTGTCAACCGGGCGCAAGCGGTTCACTCCGGGTTGGTGAAGCGGTCGCCGATCTTGATGCCGTCGGTGGCCCGCAGGATCAGCGCATACGACAAGCGGTCAAAAGTGCGAAACACCATCAGCAAGCCGTTGCGCTCATTGGGCAGCTTGATGTCCGGCCGGGCGCTGTCGGTCTTGTCGCGCAGGCGCTCGCCGTCCTTCAAAATGGCCATGACATGGCCGCGCTCCAGGCCGTCGCGGCTTCCCCGGTTGATCACCACGATCTGGTTTTCCGAGGCCCAGGCCACGGCGTTGCCGTAGACCGAGACGATCTGCCCGGCCATGGGCGAGGAGGGCGCGCGCGGCACATAGCTGCGCAATTCGCGGGGCGGCTCGGGAATCAGGCGGTCGCCGACGCGCATTTCCTCCTTGGCGGCGACGATGTCGATGGTGGCCGGCACCCGTTCGGTCTGCAGCTTGCCGTCCCTGTCGAGGTTCTGGGCGCTGGATTCGCCGCGTACCAGCTCGGCCTTGCCGACGTAATGCGCCTCATAACCCAGGATTTCCCGGGTGGTCGGGTCTCTCAAGGGCGTGGCGTTGCGAAACACCCGGTAGTCCAGCGGCTCGCCCTTGCGGTCGCTGAGCAGGCGGCCCGGGCCATTGCCGCCCAATGCGTAGGCGCGGTCGCCACGGCTGAGCAGCACCCGGCCCTCCTGCGTGGCAACGATGCGCGGCGCCTGCAGGAAGGCCGGTTCATCGACGATCAGGGGCTCGGCCAGGAAGGGCTCGATGGCCTGCGGCGCCAGCGTGGGAATCGAGGCATCGGCCAGCGACTCGGAGCGGGTGCGCGGCGACACCCGGACGGTGCCCTGCGGCGCGCCATCGCCGCCCGCCCGCCGGGTGCGCAGGGTCGCCCGGCCATTGGTCTTGTCGAGGAACAGCTGCTGGCCGGGGTAGATGCGGTGCGGGTTGCGGATGTCCTCCAGGTTCATGCCCCAGAGTTCGGGCCAGCGCCACGGGCTTTTGAGGAACAGGCCCGAGATGGCCCACAGCGTGTCGCCGGGCCGCACGGTATAGCTGTCGGGCGCGTTGGGCATCAGGTCGGCCACGGGGATGCCGGTCCGGGCTACCTGCGCGGCCGTGGCCTGCTGGCCCGGCGTGACGGGGAAGTTCTGGGCCTGCGCACCGGCCGACAGGCACAGCAGGGCGGCGACAGCCAATGAAACAGGGCGGAAACGACCAAAATTTGTGTGCATCTTGAAGCTGGTTGGGACGGGCTGCGTTTACTTTACGCTACAAGGAAACGCATTTTGCAATGCTTGTATCCGCGCAAATTTCCAGCGATTCTGTACCCAAGCCCTTGATTAAGCAATGATTAGGCGATTCTGAGAGGATTGCAGGCTTTGAAAATCGGGAAAAGTGGCGAAAATAGCGACTTCTCCCCCTTGCTGCCATGAACCCACTCACCATTCTTCGCTATCCCGATCCGCGCCTGCACACCGTGGCCAAGCCGGTGGCCGCCATCGACGCCCGAGTCCGCCAGCTGGCCGACGCCATGTTCCGGACCATGTACGACGCCGAGGGCATCGGTCTGGCCGCCACGCAGGTCGATGTGCACGAACGGCTGCTGGTCATCGACGTGAGCGAAGCCCGCGACCAGCCGCTGGTGCTGATCAATCCCGAAATCGTCTGGGCCAGCCCCGAAACGCGCATCGGCGACGAAGGCTGCCTGTCGGTGCCCGGCATCTACGACGGCGTCGAGCGCTCGCTAGCGGTGAAGGTCGAAGCACTCGACCTGGACGGCCAGAAGCAAGTTCACGAGGCCGAAGGCATGCTGGCCGTCTGCATCCAGCATGAAATGGACCACCTGATGGGCAAGGTGTTTGTCGAATACCTGTCGCCGCTCAAGCGCAACCGCATCCGGACCAAGATGGTCAAGCAGAAAAAGGACGAGGAACGCGAGTCGGTGCGCTGATCTGGCGAGGAGGGGCCTGCCGCTGCCAGACGCTCGGCAGGCCGGCGACTCTTTAGAATCACGCCCCATGCGCGTTATTTTTGCCGGTACCCCTGACTTTGCCCGAGTGGCGCTTGCACAGCTGCACGGCGCCGGTTTTGATATCCCCCTGGTCTTGAGCCAGCCCGACCGCCCCGCCGGCCGGGGCATGAAGCTGCAGGCCTCCAGCGTCAAGCAGTGGGCCGAAAGCCACCAGATTCCTGTCGCCCAGCCTAGAAGCCTGCGGCTGGACGGCAAATACCCAGAGGACGCGGCTGCCGCCCGCGCCGCCATCGAGGCCGCGCAGGCCGATGCCATGGTGGTCGCCGCCTACGGGCTGATCCTGCCGCAGTGGGTGCTGGGCATGCCCCGGCTGGGGTGTTTCAACATCCATGC
>JAQGMN010000105.1 GCA_028292345.1 Polaromonas sp.
TTCCAGTAACCCTGGTAGACCTTGCCGCAAGAACCGGGCCGCATTTCGCCGTTCCAGGTGCCGGTGATGCTGACATTGTCAGAGGACTCGTCGAGCAGCAGCATGCCTTCTTCCAGATCGCCGGCCAGTGCGGCCCGGGCGGAATGACCGGCCAGCGCAGGCGTGCCGGAAGCGCTGCCCAGCGAGCGGCTGACCGTGCCCGCCAGGCTTTCCGAGAATTCGGCATGGCGCTGGAGCACCAGGGTGGCCTGGGCGGGCAGGCCGGCGGGCGGATTGGCAAACGCAACGGCCCAGCGCCCGTGCAACTGCTCCGCCTTCATGCGCTCTGCCGGAACGCACCCGCTTTTAGGCCTGTTTTGGTCGGTGGCGCAGGCTGTAAAGGCACCAAGCGCTATTAAAAACGGAGCAAGAAAGGCAAGTCGGAAATTCATGGATCGTTCAGGAAGGGGATCGGGTGCGCAGGGCAAGCGCTGCCAAAAAGGGAATCTCTGCGGTTCGCGCACGGTCAGCGCCGGGCCAGCGATGGTATCGGAAACCTGGTTCCTGCAGTTCGGCAAGGCTGGAAACCGGAATGACTCGCTTCTATCGGCGTTCATAAGCCGCCGCGGACGCTGCCGCCGCCGCCAGGCCATCGGCGGCCTTTTTGGCGAATTCGGCGCGCAGGGCCTTGAGCTTTTCGCGCGGGTCTTCCTTGATGGTGGCCTTGTCCAGCGCCATCTCGGCGATGAAGCGGCTGGGCACGCCGGCAATCAGGTCGCGGCCTTTCTTGCGCTTGCGCAGCCAGTTGACGGCCAGCGTGCGCTGGGCGCGGGTGATGCCGACATACATCAGCCGGCGCTCTTCCTGCAGGCGCAGGGCGATGCTGTCGGTGTTGTGGCCGTCGTCGTCGTCCAGCTTGAAGGGCAGCAGGCCTTCATTCACGCCGGCCAGTACCACATGCGGCCATTCCAGCCCCTTGGAGGCATGCAGCGTGGACAGCGTCACGACGTTCTGGTCGCCCTCGCGCTCGCTGATGGTCGAGAGCAGCGCGATCGTCTGCACCACCTCCAGCATGGTCTTGGTCGGTTTTTCGACCGTTGCGCCCGAGGCGTCGTCGATCTGCCCGCCGCAGCGCTGCGACATCCAGTCGCAAAAATCCATCACATTGCTCCAGCGCGCGCTAGCTACCTTTTCGCTGTCCTCGCCGTCGTAGAGGTGCTTTTCGTAGTCGATTTCCTTGAGCCAGTCGGTCAGGAAGACGCGTGCGTCCTCCGCGCCCACGGTGCGCCTGGCGCGGTATTCGAGGTCGTTCAGGTAGCGTCCGAATTCCTGCAGCGAGCCGACCGCCTTGGCCGGCAGCACCGAGCCCAGCGAGTTGCTGAACAGCGACTCGAACAGGCTGAGCTTGTAGGTGTCGCCAAACGTGCCCAGCGCCGCCAGCGTGGTGTGGCCGATGCCGCGCTTGGGCGTCGTCACCGAGCGGATGAAGGCCTGGTTGTTGTCGTTGTTGACCAGCAGCACCATCCAGCTGCACAAATCCTTGATTTCGGCGCGGTCGAAAAAACTCTGGCCGCCCGACACCTTGTACGGAATGTTCGCCTTGCGAAAGGCCTTCTCGAACGGCTTGGCCATGTGGTTGGCCCGGTACAGCACGCAAAAATCCTTCCATTCGCGGTACTGCTGGCCCTCGACCTGCAGCGTGCCTTCGGCGCGCAGGCTCTGGATGCGGGCCACCACGCGCTCGGCCTCGTGTTCCTCGCTGTCGCAATCGACGACGCGCACCGGCTCGCCTTCGCCGAGTTCGCTGAACAGGGTCTTGGGAAACAGCTTGGGGTTCGGACCGATGACGTTGTTGGCGGCGCGCAGGATCGCGCTGGTCGAGCGGTAGTTCTGCTCCAGCTTGACCACCTTGAGCGTCGGGAAGTCCTGCGGCAGCTTTTTCAGGTTGTCCAGCGTCGCGCCGCGCCAGCCGTAGATCGACTGGTCGTCGTCGCCCACCGCCGTGAAGCGGCCGCGCTCGCCGACCAGCAGTTTCAGTACCTCGTACTGCGTGGCGTTGGTGTCCTGGTATTCATCGACCAGCACATGGCCGAGCGCCGCCTGCCATTTGGCGCGCACCGCTTCATGCTCCTTCAGCAGCTTGAGCGGCAGGCCGATCAGGTCGTCGAAGTCGACGCTCTGGTAGGCCGCCAGGCGTTCTTCATAGCGGCCCATGACCCGCGCCACCAGGCGTTCCTCGTCGCCGCTGGCCTGCGCCTCGGCCTGGGCGGCATTCAGGCCCTGGCTTTTCCAGGCGCTGATGGTCCACTGCCACTGGCGCGCCGTGGCCACGTCGGTGCTGCCGCCCGCATCCTTCAAAATGCTGGTCACGTCGTCGCTGTCGAGGATGGAAAACTGCGGCTTCAGGCCCAGCACCGCGCCGTCCTGGCGCAGCATGCGCACGCCCAGCGCGTGAAAGGTGCAGATCAGCACGCCCTTGGCCTGCTTGCCGATCAGGCTCTTGGCGCGCTCGCGCATCTCGGCGGCGGCCTTGTTGGTGAAGGTGATGGCGGCGATCTGCTGAGGGCCCATGCCCATCTGGATCAGCCGGCCGATCTTGTGCGTGATCACCCGCGTCTTGCCCGAGCCGGCGCCGGCCAGCACCAGGCAGGGGCCTGCTAGGAAATTGACGGCTTCCTGCTGGGCAAGGTTCAGGCCGTGGGCGACAGGCGGGGCGGGGGAGGGTGAAGACATGCGGGAACCGTCGGGAAATGAGCACCGGCGCAAGCGGCGCCCGATAAAACCGTGAAGAAGGTGAGAAAAGGCAAAACAGCGGCCATCATAGCCAGTCGCCCGAAGCCCAAGCCCCGCCGTGGACAATACGCGCTGTGCTGAACATCCTCCTGGTCACCTTTCCCTTCTTTGCGCTGGTGCTCTGCGGCTACATCGCCGCCCGGCGGGCGCTGCTGCCGCAGGCGGCCATTCCGGGGCTCAACACCTTCGTGCTGTATTTCGCGCTGCCGTGCATGCTCTACCGCTTTGGCGCGGGCACGCCGATTGCGCAGCTGCTGGACTTCAGCCTGGTCGCGGTGTACCTGGTGTGCGCGCTGGGGATGGTGGCGCTGACGATCGTGCTGACGCGCAAGGGGCCGGTCGGCTGGAACGATGCCGCGTTCGGCGCGCTGGTCGCCGCCTTTCCCAACACCGGCTTCATGGGCGTTCCGCTGCTGGTGGCGCTGCTGGGCGCGCAGGCGGCCGGGCCGACCATATTGACCATCGTCATCGACATGCTGGTCACCTCGTCGCTGTGCATTGCGCTGTCGCGGCTCGATGGCGCGGACGAGCACGGCGCGGCCCGGGCGGCGCGCCTGGCGCTCAGGGGCGTGGTGGCCAATCCGATGCCGTGGTCGATTGCCCTGGGCGCGCTGGCGTCGGCCGTGGGTTTTGCGCTGCCCAGGCCGATCATGGGAACCGTCAGCCTGCTGGCCGATGCGGCCTCGCCGGTCGCGCTGTTCACCATTGGCGCGGTCCTGGCACGCTCGCAAATGAATAGCAGCGTGCGCATACCCGCCATGCGCTACGTGCCAATAGTGCTTGTAAAACTGGTGATTCACCCGCTGCTGGTCGGCGCCGTCGGGCTGGGCGCCATCGCATGGGGCCTGCCGCTGGAACGCTTTACCCTGACCGTGCTGGTGCTGGTGGCGGCCCTGCCCAGCGCCAGCAACGTGTCCATGCTGGCCGAGCGCTTTGGCGCCGACAACGGGCGCATCGCCCGCATCATCCTGCTGTCCACCGTGCTGGCGTTCTTCAGCTTTTCGGCGGCGGTGGCGCTGCTGGTCTGAGCCGGCTTACTGCAGCAACTCCAGCAGCGTGCGCGCCACCACTTTGGTCGCCCGGCGCAGGTCTTCGAGCACCAGGTGCTCGTCGGCGCGCTTGGCGTTGCTTTCCAGCACGGTGCGCGGTCCGGCGCCGTAGATCGCGGCAGGAATGCCGGCCGCGCCGAACAGCCGCACATCGGTGTACAGCGGCGTGCCCGACGTGGGGATCGGCTCGCCGAAGACCGCTTCGCCGTGCTTTTGCAGCGCCTGCACCAGCGCGGCATTGCGGTTATCGGGCTTCCAGGCATCGGCCATCAAGAGGCGCTTGATCTCGACCGTGATGCCGGGCATGGACGCGGCCGCTTGGGCGATCACATGGCGCACCTCGGCCTCGACCTCGGCCGGGTTCTCCTCGGGAATCATGCGGCGGTCCAGCTTGAACACCACCTTGCCGGGCACGACGTTGGTGTTGGTGCCGCCCTCGATCCGGCCGACGTTGAGGTAAGGATGCGAAATGCCCTCGACCTGCGAGGTGATGGATTGATACAGCTGGTTCTGCCGGTAGAGCGCGGTCAGGATGGCATTGGCGCCCTGCAGCGCGTCGATGCCGGTGTCGGGAATCGCGGCATGCGCCATCTTGCCGTGAACGCTCACTTCCATCTGCAGGCAGCCGTTGTGCGCGGTGATGACCTGGTAGCTGAAGCCGGCGGCGATCAGGAGGTCGGGCCGGCTGAGCTTGTTCTTCAGCAACCAGCCCGGGCCGAGTTCGCCGCCGAATTCCTCGTCGTAGGTGAACAGCAGCTCGATGCCGCCCTGGAGCGGCAGGCCCAGCGCTTCGAGCGCGCGAACGGCGAAGGTGTAGGTCGCAAAGTCGCTCTTGCTGACCGCCGAGGCGCGGCCATACAGCTTGCCATCGGCGATCTCGGCGCCGTACGGGTCGTGCGCCCAGCCGTCACCGGGCGGCACCACGTCGCCATGCGCATTCAGGGCAATGACCTTGCCGGGGCCGTAATGGCGGCGGACCACCAGGTTGGTGATGGACGCCATTCCGTAGTCCTTGACTTCCTGGGCCGGGACCGGATGCTTTTCCGCCTGAAAGCCAAAGCCGGCCAGCAGCTCGGCGGTGCGCTCGGCATGCGGCGCGTTGTTGCCCGGCGGCGTGTCGGTCGGCACCCGCACCAGCTGCT
>JAQGMN010000109.1 GCA_028292345.1 Polaromonas sp.
GGCGTGGGCCACAGCCGCTGCGGCAAGCTGCTGGTGGCCACCAGCGACGAGCAGGTGGCGCAGTTGCAAAGCATCATCAAGAAAGCCGCCGCCAACGGTGTGCATGACCTGGTGCTGCTGTCGCGCGAGCAGGCCCAGGCCATGGAGCCGGCGCTGCAATGCGTGGCCGCCGTGCATTCGCCCAGCACCGGCATTGTCGACAGCCATGCGCTGATGCTGGCCTACCAGGGCGACCTGGAGAATGCGGGCGGGCTTGTCGTGCTGAATTCGCCTTTGGCGCACGCCCACTGTGCCCCAGGCGCTATCACGCTGGTAGCACAAGACGGCACCGAACTGCAGGCCGGCTGGGTCGTGAATTCGGCCGGGCTGCAGGCGCAGCCGCTGGCGCGGCGCTTTGCCGGGCTGCCGGCGCAGGCGGTGCCGCCGAGCTATTACGCAAAAGGCAATTACTTCACCCTGGCAGGCCGCTCGCCGTTTTCCCGGCTCATCTATCCGGTGCCGGAAGCCGCCGGGCTGGGCGTTCACCTGACCATCGACCTGGGCGGGCAGGCCAAGTTCGGCCCCGACGTGCAATGGGTCGAATCCAGCGACGACCTGGTGGTGGACCCGGCGCGCGGCGATGCCTTTTATGCCGAGGTGCGCAAATACTGGCCGGACCTGAAAGACGGCGCCTTGCTGCCGGGCTATGCCGGCATGCGCCCCAAGTTACAGGCCCCTAGCGAGCCGGCCAAGGATTTCCTGGTCCAGGGGCCTGCCGCGCATGGCGTGGCCGGGCTGGTCAACCTGTTCGGCATCGAATCGCCGGGACTCACCAGCTCGCTGGCGATTGGCGCCCTGGTGGGCCAGCTGGTGGCTGAGGCGTAGCGCCAGGGAGCGCCTTGCTTGCTATTGAATGAATAGCTAAAAGCGCAAGACAGTCAAGCGCAAAAGGCCGTTTTGATGCTGAAAGGCTGACTTGCGGCCGTCCTCCATGGGATTTATTGCGCAGTCCAGCCGCCGTCCATGTTCCAGGCCACGCCCCGAATGTTGGCGCCGGCCGGCGAGCAGAAAAACACCGCCAGCGCGCCCAGTTCCTCCGGCGTGGTGAACTGCATCGAGGGTTCCTTTTCGCCGAGCAGCTGCTGCTTGGCCGCTTCGTTGCTGATGCCGGCGGCCTCGGCCCGGGCATCGACCTGTTTCTGCACCAGCGGCGTCAGCACCCAGCCCGGGCAGATGGCATTGCAGGTCACGCCCGAGGTGGCGTTTTCAAGCGCCGTCACCTTGGTCAGTCCGACAATGCCGTGCTTGGCCGCCACATAAGCCGATTTTTCCGCCGAACCCACCAGGCCGTGGACCGATGCCAGGTTGATGATGCGGCCCCAGCCCTTGCCGCCATTGGCCGCCTGCATGGCCGGCAGCGCCAGGCGCGTCGCATGAAAGGCGCTGCTCAGGTTGATGGCAATGACCGCGTCCCACTTTTCGGCCGGAAAATTCTCGATGCGGGCGACATGCTGGATGCCGGCGTTGTTCACCAGGATATCGACCTGGCCGAATTCGGCGGCGGCAAACTTCATCATGTCCTCGATTTCGCTTTGCTTGCTCATGTCGGCGCCGTGGTAGGCGACCTTCACGCCCAGCGCGGCAATCTCGGCCTTGGGCCCGTCCACATCGCCAAAACCGTTGAGCACGATGTCGGCGCCCTGTGCGGCCAGCGCCTTGGCAATGCCCAGGCCGATTCCGCTGGTCGAGCCGGTCACAAGAGCCGTTTTACCTTTGAGCATGAAGATTCTCCGGATGATTTACGATAGTTGACTGGAAGCAGGGCGACGCTTTGCGCGCCAAGTGGTACAAAACCTGCAACGACAATTATCAAGCTTTCTCATGCCATTCCCCGAGACCCACACCATGACCGAACCCCGCCTGAAGCATGTGACCTGTCCCGATGCCGCCGACGGCCACCGCATGGCCTATTGGGAATGGGGCCAGCCCGGCAGCCCGCATGTGGTGCTGTGCGTGCATGGGCTGACCCGGCAGGGCCGCGACTTCGACGTGCTGGCGCGGGCCTTGTGCGCGCAGGCCGGGGAAGGCATCCGCATCGTCTGCCCCGACGTGGCGGGCCGGGGCGAAAGCGAGTGGCTCCAGGACCCGATGGGCTACCAGGTGCCTGCCTATGCGGCCGACATGCTCGCGCTGCTGGCGCAACTGCATGCGCACGCGCCCATTGCCACGCTGGACTGGGTGGGCACCAGCATGGGCGGGCTGATCGGCATGGTGGTGTGCGGCCAGCCGGGCCTGCCGCTGCCGGTTCCGGTGCGCAAGCTGGTGCTCAACGATGTCGGGCCCGCGCTGCAGTGGCAGGCGATTCAGCGCATTGGCGCCTACCTGGGGCAGTCTGGCCATTTCGACACGCTTCAGGAAGCGGCCGATGCGATGTGGACCATCTCCAGCAGTTTTGGTCCGCACACCCCGGAGCAATGGCTGGCCCTGTCGCAGCCGATGGTCCGGCCGGTGTTGCCCGATGCCGAAAGCCCGCTTCGCTTGCACTACGACCCGGCCATTGCCATTCCGTTCAAGCTGGCCGACGAAGCAGGCGCGCAGCAGGGCGAGGCAATGCTTTGGCAGCTTTACGATGCCATCCAGGCCGAAACGCTGGTGTTGCGCGGTGCGCAATCCGATCTGCTGAGCCCGCAAACCGCCCTGGCCATGACGCAGCGCGGCCCGCGCGCCAGGCTGGTCGAGTTCGGCGGCGTCGGGCATGCGCCAACGCTGATCGCGCCAGACCAGGTCGCTGCGGTGACAGGTTTTCTGCTCCGGTGAGGAATGACAACAAGGCGACAGTGATTTCATGAAAAACAAAGTGGCGGGAACGCCCGTCTCCACGGCTCCCCGGGACGCGCCCAGCCCCATCGCCATGGCCACCGCCGACAATTTGGCCGATCAGCCGCATGCGCTGGTGCGTGCGCGCATTTTTGCCGAGCCGCTGATCGCCGGCGAGGCGATGGACACCGGCGAGAACGTGCTGGCCCATGCCGATGCGGTGGTGGCGATCCTTAAATCCATTGGCGGCTCTGAGGCCATGCAGGCGGCCACTTACCTGGTGCATGCCTGCCAACACCTGAACAAGCCGCAGGAGGTGATTGCCAAGGCTTTTGGCCCCAGCTATGCCGCGCTGGCCGTGGAAACCACCAAGCTGATCTATGTGCAGCGCCAGACGCGCGCGGTGGACGGCAAGTCCCCGCTGCACGACGACCCCGCCGCCCAGACCGAGAATGTGCGCAGGATGCTGCTGGCGTTTTCGCGCGACCTGCGGGTGGTCATGCTGCGCCTGGCTTCGCGCCTGCAGACCCTGCGCTATTACGCAGCCAGCCGGCAGGCCGCCCCCCGGGCATTGGCGCACGAGTCGCTGCATGTGTTCGCGCCGCTGGCCAACCGCCTGGGCATCTGGCAGGTCAAGTGGGAAATGGAAGACCTGTCCTTCCGATACCTGGAGCCTGAAACCTACAAGCAGATCGCCCGGCTGCTCGATGAAAAACGCGCCGAGCGCGAAGTCTTCATGGAAGCGCTGCGCACGCAGCTCGAACGCGACCTGAACCGCAACGGCATTGCCGCGCTGGTGCAGGGCCGGCCCAAGCACATTTACAGCATCGTCAAAAAGATGCGCGGCAAATCGCTTGACTTTGACCAGGTGTTCGACATCCGGGCCATGCGCGTGATTGCCGCCGATGTGAAGGGCTGCTATGCCGCACTGGGTTTTGTGCATTCGTGTTTCGAGCCGATCGACGGCGAGTTCGACGACTACATCGCCAAGCCCAAGGCCAATGGCTACCAGTCGCTTCATACGGTGGTGCGCGAGAAAAACGGACGCGCCGTCGAAATCCAGATCCGCACGCAGGCCATGCACGACCATGCCGAGCATGGCGTGGCCGCGCACTGGGCCTACAAGGAGGCGGGCACCAAAGGCTACGCCGGTGTTTCGGCCAGCAGCGAATACGACGCCAAGATTGCGGTGCTGCGGCAGTTGCTGGCCTGGGAGCGGGAGTTGTCAGCGCCGGCGGCGCAGCGCGCGCGCGATGCCAACCAGGGCCTGTTCGAAGACCGCATCTATGTGCTGACGCCCGATGCCGCCATCGTGGAGCTGCCCCAGGGCGCCACGACGGTCGACTTTGCCTACAGCGTGCACACCAGCCTGGGCCACCGCTGCCGCGGCGCGCGCATCGACGGCGTCATGGTGCCGCTCAACACGCCGCTGCAAAATGGCCAGACGGTGGAGGTCATCACCACCAAGGAGGGCGGGCCGTCCCGGGACTGGTTGAATCCGGAACTGGGCTTCCTGTCAAGCAACCGCGCCAAATCGAAGGTGCGGGCCTGGTTCAACGGCCTGGCCATGGAGCAGACCGTGGCCAAGGGCCGGGAAGCGGTCGAAAAACTCCTGCAGCGCGAGGGCAAGACGGCCATGAAGCTGCAGGACCTGGCGCTCCAGCTGGGTTTCAAGACGGCCGATGATCTGTTCGAGGTGGTGGGCAAGGACGAGTTTTCCCTGCGCACCATTGAAAACATGCTCCGGCCACCAGAACCTGTCCTGTCGCCCGACGAGTTTGTGCTCGCCAAAAAGCCCAGGCAGACCGACAAGTCGGGCACAACCGGAAAAGGGGGGCGGGGCAGTGTGCTGGTGGTGGGAATGGACTCCTTGCTGACCCAGCTGGCCAAATGCTGCAAGCCTGCGCCTCCGGATGTCATCCTCGGGTTTGTCACCAAGGGAAAGGGCGTGAGCATCCACCGAAGCGACTGCAGCAATTTCCGCAACATGGCCAGCGGCAGCCCCGACCGGGTGATCGACGTCGAGTGGGGCTCGGCCAAGGCGCCCGATGGAACGGTGTACCCGGTCGATGTCGCGGTGGAAGCGGCCGACCGGCAAGGGCTGCTGCGCGATATTTCCGAGGTGTTTGCCAAGGAAAAAATGAACGTGATCGGCGTGCAGACCCAGTCGGTCAAGGACAACCGCGGAGGAACCGCCTGGATGACCTTCACCGTCGAGGTGACCCAATCTGGCCGGCTTCATCAGGTGCTTGGAATCGTCGGCAATGTGCCCGGCGTACGCTCTGCGCGAAGGCGGTGAACAGTTTTGCAGTTATTTTTACGCCAGGTCGAAAACGCGTGTTTTGCACTGCTAGAATACGAGCTTCGAACAGTCCTTTAGGCGCGTAGCTCAGCTGGTTAGAGCACCACCTTGACATGGTGGGGGTCGTTGGTTCGAGTCCAATCGCGCCTACCAATTTTTATGAATTGGTTTTTCTTTTTTTCATTGTTTGGCCCCAAGGGAGCAAAACAATAACAAAAGATAACCCGGAAAAATTGCGTAGATCAAGACATTCCTAGAATGTACCGAACCCCGCCCCCATCAGGCAGGCAGTCGTCATTTCCTGGAGTCATCATTGCATAGCAACAAATCCGTCAGTCCAAAAGCCGTTTCACCTTCCACCGAAGGTGATTCGCCTGCGGCTCCCAGTTCTGGAAGCCCAGGCAAAAAAACGGCTACTGACAGTGCCGAATCAGCACGAATCATCAAAAAGTATCCGAACCGGCGTCTTTATGACACCGAAACGTCGGCCTACATCACGCTTGCCGAGGTGCGCCGCCTGGTCATGAGCAGCACGCATTTTGTGGTGCGCGATGCCAAAACCAATGAAGACCTCACGCGCAGCATTTTGCTTCAGATCATTCTTGAAGAAGAGGCCGGCGGGGCGCCCATGTTTACCGAAGCCGTTCTGTCCAACATCATCCGTTTCTATGGGGATGCGATGCAGAGCTTCATGGGGGCGTACCTGGAAAAAAATGTCCAGAGTTTCATGGACCTGCAGGTGAAGATGGCCGAGCAGTCCAAAGGCCTGAGCCCCGAGATGTGGGCGCAGTTCATGAATGCGAAGTCGCCCATGATGCAGGGCATGATGGGTGCCTATGTAGAGCAATCCAAAAATGTCTTCACGCAAATGCAGGAGCAGATGCAAAAGCAGAGCGAGCAAATGCTTTCCGCCCTGGGGTTGAAGCGTTAAGAGCCAAGCTGTTTTGTCCTTCATCTGGAAGCGATAGACCCGGTTTATCGCTTTTTCGCCTGCTCTGAGACAATAGAGCCATGAGCGAAGTACTTTTCCAATCCCCCCTTTCCCCTGTTGCCCCTGCAAAGCCTGCCCCGCGCGTGGGTTTTGTCAGCCTGGGCTGTCCGAAGGCCCTGACCGACTCCGAGTTGATTTTGACCCGGCTCAGTGCGGAGGGCTACCAGACTTCCAAGACCTTCGAGGGTGCCGACCTGGTCATCGTCAATACCTGCGGCTTTATCGATGATGCCGTCAGGGAAAGCCTGGACACCATCGGTGAGGCGCTGGCCGAAAACGGCAAGGTCATCGTGACAGGCTGCCTGGGCGCCAAGACGGGCGATGGCGGCGGCAATCTGGTGCGCCAGATGCATCCCAGCGTATTGGCGGTCACCGGCCCGCATGCCACGCAGGAAGTGATGGACGCGGTCCATCTCAACCTGCCCAAACCCCATGACCCGTTTGTGGATCTGGTGCCCAATGCCTTTGGCATCGCCGGCATCAAGCTCACGCCCCGGCATTACGCTTACCTCAAGATCAGCGAAGGCTGCAACCATCGCTGCACCTTTTGCATCATTCCGTCCATGCGCGGCGACCTGGTGTCGCGGCCTGTCGGCGATGTGCTCAACGAGGCACGGGCTTTGTTTGAGGGTGGGGTCAAGGAACTGCTGGTGATCAGCCAGGACACGTCTGCCTATGGCGTCGATGTCAAATACCGTACCGGCTTCTGGGATGGCAAGCCGGTCAAGACGCGGATGCTTGAACTGGTGCAGGCGCTGGGTGAAATTGCTGCGCCGTTTGGTGCCTGGGTGCGACTGCATTATGTCTATCCCTATCCCAGCGTGGATGAAATTCTTCCGCTGATGGCGACGGGCAAGGTGCTGCCTTACCTGGACGTGCCTTTGCAGCACAGCCACCCGGATGTCCTGAAGCGCATGAAGCGTCCTGCCAGCGGAGAAAAAAACCTGGAGCGGATTTCGCGATGGCGCGAGATGTGCCCTGAAATTGTCATTCGCAGCACCTTCATCGCCGGCTTTCCCGGTGAAACCGAAGATGAATTCGAGCATCTGCTTGATTTCATGCGAGAGGCAAAAATCGACCGCGCCGGCTGTTTTGCCTACAGCCCGGTTCAAGGTGCCACCGCCAACGATATTCCCGGAATGCTGCCGCTGGAGGTGCGCGAGGAGCGCCGTGCGCGCTTCATGGCCGTGGCCGAAGCCGTGTCAAGCCAGAAGCTCCACCTGCGCATTGGCGCGACCATGCAGGTGCTGGTTGACCATGCACCAGCTTTGGGACGCAAAGGCGGAACGGGACGGTCGTACGCCGATGCGCCCGAGATTGACGGCGTGGTCAAACTGCTGCCGCCCGAGAAGATCAGCAAGACCATGAAGGTTGGCGAGTTCACGCGCGCCCGCATCGTGGGTGTACAGGGTCACGACCTGGTTGGCGTGCCGGTCTGACGCTTATCATTCCGGTTTTCTTTGTGCCATTTCCTTCATTCGAAGGAAATGAACAGCAAATGCCAACATCGAGCAAGCGAAAAAAAAGCTACTGCGTGAACAGTAGCTTTTTTCCAGCTTGGGTAATTTTGGTGCCCGGGAGAGAACTCGAATCTCCACATCTTGCGATACACGGACCTGAACCGTGCGCGTCTACCAATTCCGCCACCCGGGCACAGCAAGCAGTTTAACATTACATTTTTGGCTTATCCGGCCTTCTGGCGGAAAAAATTCAATTGTTTAAAAAAAATTGGCATGGACAGACCAAATGCTGGATCGAAACCAAGCGGAATTTCCAATTCCTGAAACAGATATGGCGTTCCATTCAGGGGATGACCGGCTTTTCATAAATCGCGGCTAGTATCTGGTTTTAAACTGATCAGACAATAAACGGAACTGGCCGATTTTCATTCTCCCCGCGCATTGGCTGGACAAGCTTCAGCTGCGCGATCCCATGAAAGAGACTTCTTATCAAAACCAATCTTCCCAATTCCGGCGCTGCCGCCGGACTCCTCGCTGAATTCGAGGGCATTGTGTCCGGTCACCGCGATGGCCATGGTTTCGTCCAGCGTAGCGATGGCGAAGCCGATATCTACCTGCCGCCCAACGAAATGCGCGCCGTGCTGCACAACGACCGCGTCAAGGCGCGCATCGTGCGGCATGACCGAAAGAACCGGCCCGAGGGCCGCGTCACCGAAATCATCGAGCGCTCGCCCAATCCGATCATCGGCCGTCTGCTTCAGGAAAGCGGTGTCTGGCTCGTGGCGCCCGAGGACAAGCGTTATGGCCAGGATGTGCTGATTCCCAAGGGCGCCACCGGCACGGCCAAGACCGGACAGATCGTCGTCGTGCAGTTGACCGAGCCGCCCGCATTATTCGGCCAGCCGGTGGGGCGTGTGACGGAAGTGCTCGGTGAAATCGACGATCCGGGCATGGAAATCGAAATAGCCGTGCGCAAGTACGGCGTGCCGCACATCTTCAGCGACAACGCGCTGGCGCTCGCGCGCGCCTTGCCCGATGCGGTCCGACCTGTCGACAAGCAGCATCGCATTGACCTGACCGACATTCCCCTTGTCACCATCGACGGCGAGGATGCGCGCGACTTTGACGATGCGGTGTACTGCGAGCCCGTGAAGGTGGGGCGCGGCAAGGGCTGGCGCCTGCTGGTGGCGATTGCCGATGTGAGCCATTACGTCGAGACCGGCAGCGCGATTGACATTGACGCCTATGACCGCGCCACGAGCGTGTATTTTCCGCGCCGCGTGATTCCCATGCTGCCCGAAAAGCTGTCCAACGGCCTGTGCTCGCTCAATCCGCATGTCGAGCGGCTGTGCATGGTCTGCGACATGCTGGTCAATGCCAAGGGCGAGGTTCACGCCTACCAGTTCTATCCGGCCGTGATGCTCAGCCAGGCGCGCCTGACTTACAACGAAGTGGCCGCCATCCTGGGCAATACCCGTGGACCGGAAGCGCAGCAGCGCAAGTCCATCGTGCCGCACCTGCTGCATCTGCACGAGGTGTACCAGGCCTTGCTCAAGGAACGCGGCATGCGCGGCGCGGTTGATTTTGAAACGACTGAAACGCAGATCGTCTGCGATGAGGTTGGCCGGATCGAGAAAATCATTCCGCGCACCCGCAACGTGGCGCACCGCGTGATTGAAGAGTCGATGCTGGCGGCCAATGTCTGCTCTGCCGACTTCATTGCGCAAAGCAAGCACACGGCACTTTTTCGTGTCCATGAAAGCCCGACACCCGAGAAGATCGAGTTGTTGCGCAACTACCTCAAGGCCGTCGGAATCGGCATGTCGGTCAGTGACGACCCGTCGCCGGGCGAGTTCCAGCAAATCGCCATGGCCACCAAGGACAGGCCGGACGCGCAGCAGATCCACTCCATGCTGCTGCGTTCCATGCAGCAGGCGATCTACACGCCAATGAATGCGGGACACTTCGGCCTGGCCTACGAGGCCTACACGCACTTCACCAGTCCGATCCGCCGGTATCCCGACCTGCTGGTGCA
>JAQGMN010000130.1 GCA_028292345.1 Polaromonas sp.
TCACTTCGGCCTGGTAGCCTGCACCCCGGCGCGACGCGACCAGCGCATGGCCGGCGATGCCCTCCTGCGCGGTGGGCGAGGGCGTGAAGCGCAGGTCCAGGTCGCCCTGCTTGGCGGTGAATTCGCAAAGCGCCCGGACGGCGACGACATAGCTCAATTCAGGCGCCCGCGTGCTAGGTTGGGTCGCCTGATCGGGGCATGGTCCAGAGCGAGAAGAGACGTCACTTTGACTTGACGTGGTTCATGGCCGTGTCGAATTCCTCGCGCGACAGGAAGCCGTCCTGGTTGGTGTCGGCCCGGTCGAAGTTTTTTGCCACGCCGCGAAAGCCCGCGGCTTCCTGCCGGCTGACCTTGCCATCGTGGTTGCCGTCCATGAAACCGAAGGCCCGTTCCAGGTCGCTGGCCGCGTAGCGCGGCGCCGGAGCTTCAGCCGCAGCCATGCCCGAAGCGGCTGCGGCAGGCACATCGGTGCCTTGGGCATGCGCGCTCAGGGCCATCAGCGCAGCGGCCGCGCTCACGCCGAGCATCCGGGCCCAGGCATGCAAAAAGCTTCTGTCAGCGCGCATCGCGGAAAGGGCCGGATTTCGTTCAACGGGACGGGTGGAAAAATTCATGGATGGGCTACCAAAGGGTCAAACATTCGTGCGATTGGACGCCAGTTTGCCTGGCGGCTCCAGCAAACTTGCAGCGTGTTTCGCAGCTTTACGCGGCGGGCACATCCCGCCGCGCACGGCTGGGGCGCACCAATGGGCCCGGCCGGTTTCATGCGGTGGCAGTGCATGCGCTTGCGGCTGACAGCGGGGGCATGGACTGTCCCACAGCGCAGGCCGGCCCGGCTTTCGAGAATAGGTACACCCTTTGGATTTTAAGAGCACAAGGAAATACCATGGCAACCAGCAGCATTGTGGGCGGCTCGCAAGTGCCCGAGGAAATCAGCGGAAAAGACATCGAAGCCCTGGGTCCCAGCGACAACTCCGACAGCGGCAGCGACGCGGTGGGCGCTTACAGCGACGATGTGCTGGCCAGCGACAGCGATGCGGTCGGCACGGGGGAGCGCGCCTCCATCGACCCCGGCCGCGACCTTGCCGATGCCGACGTCCTGCCCGACCACATCGAACAGGTGGCCCGCTCCGACGCATCGCCTGACCTGGACGAATCGGCCGGTGACGACTATGACGACCTGAGCGACATCGAAGGCCTTGCCGACGACAGCGAAGACCTGGACGCGGATGAAGGCGAAGAAGACAATGAAGGCGATGCCGCGGGGGATGCGCCCCGCCATGGCTGAGCCATGAAAGGCGCCGGCGCCGCACCGCTATCCGGCGCCAGCGCAAGCCGCCAGGCCGCGCGGCGGATCCAGGCCACGCTCAGGCGCACCTTCGGCCTTGCGCGCCTGCGGGATGGCCAGGAAAGCGTTATCCGCCGCGTGCTGGACGGACGGAACACGCTGGCCGTGATGCCGACCGGCGCCGGGAAATCCCTGTGCTACCAGCTTCCGGCCGTGCTGCTGCCGGGGCGCACGCTGGTCATTTCGCCCTTGATCGCCCTGATGAAGGACCAGTGCGAAACCCTGAACCGGCTCGGCATTTCGGCGGTCCAGATCAACAGCTCGCTTGACGCGCCAGCGCTGCACCAGGCTGAGCAAGCCGTGGCCGACGGCAGCGCGCGCATTGTGCTGGCCACGCCCGAGCGGCTGGCCGATTCCGGCTTTCTGGCGCAACTGCAGGCCCATCCGGTGAGCCTGCTGGTGGTGGACGAAGCCCACTGCATTTCCCAGTGGGGCCATGATTTCCGGCCGGCCTTCCTGGAAATAGCGCCCGCCTTGCGAAAGCTCGGCAAGCCCACGGTGCTGGCCCTGACCGCCACGGCAACCGAGGCGGTGACGCAGGACATCCGCGAGCAGCTGGGCATTGGCCGGACCGGCGTGGTCAATACCGGTGCCTACCGCGCCAATCTGCATTACCAGGTCGAACAGGTGAACGGTGAGGACGACAAGCTCCAGCGGACACTCGCGCTGGTCGCGTCTTCGGCGGGCGCCGGGCTGGTGTACACGGCAACCGTGAAGGCGGCACAAGCGGTGCATGCCGCGCTGCAGGGCGCAGGCGAGCCGGCCGGGCTTTACCATGGAAAGCTGGGCAGCAGCGAGCGCCACAAGGCCCAGGAAGCGTTCATGAATGGCAAGGTGCGCGTCATGGTGGCAACCAATGCCTTCGGCCTGGGCATCGACAAGCCCGACATCCGCTTCGTGCTGCATTACCAGATGCCTGGCGGGATGGATGCCTATTACCAGGAATCGGGCCGGGCCGGTCGCGATGGGCAGGACGCCACCTGCACGCTGCTTTTCATGCGCAGCGACAGGGCGCTGCAGCAGTTCTTCATGACGGGCCGCTATCCCGACAGCGGCGACGTGCAGGCCCTGTACCAGGCTTTGCTGCTGGCGCCGGCTGATGCCGAAGGCTGCGACCTGTCGATGCTGAAGGGCCGGCTCGGCTGCCCCGAAAACAAGCTGAAGGTGGCCGCCAGCCTGCTGCGGCGCCAGCGCGTGGCGGCGCAGCATCCCAACGGAAACCTGTACCTGCTCAACAGGACGCTGGACACGCCGGCCCTGCAGGCGCTGGTGACCCGCTACCGCGACAAGCGCGAGCAGGACCAGGAAATGCTGGAAAAGATGGTGTTTTATGCCCAGACCGGCCAGTGCCGCTGGCAGTTGCTGCTGGCGCACCTGCAGGAGCCGGCCGGGTTCACGCAGTGCGGGCACTGCGACAATTGCCGCCGCATAGCCGCGCTGCAGGCCGAACTGGCCGAACAGGCCGGGCAGGCCAATGCCGCGCAAACCCCGGCTGGCGCGGCCGAAGCGGCGGGTGCCGACCCCTTGCCCGGCCCTTCGCGCCTGCCGGCTGCCGCGCCTGCCTTCAAGCCCGACGACATGGTCAGGATCCGGCGCTATGGCAAGGGGCGGGTGGTTGCGGCCGACTCGCTGTCGGTCACCGTTGAATTCGAGCAAGGCCAGCAGCGCAGTTTTCATGCCGGTTATGTAGAGCGTGTCATGCCACGCTAGCGGCCCTTTCACGCCGCCCGCTTCCTGGGCCGCAAGCCGTGCGCTTCAGGCCGGCACCGCCGAGAACCCGCTGTGCCGATACCGTTACCATGGCGATTCAGCCCTTCAACCAATGTCCGCAAGCCCATGAAACTTTCCAAAATCGCCCGGTCTTCCGTCCTTGAAGACAAGGTGTTCCTGTTTTTGCTCCTGTTCGTTTCGCTGGCTTTTTTCTGGGTGCTGTGGCCGTTTTACGGCGCGGTGTTCTGGGGCGCGATTTTTGCGCTGATGTTTTCGTCCTTCTTCCTGCGTTTTTTAAGGACCATGCCGCAGCGGCGCACACTGGCGGCGCTCATGACGGTGGCCACCATCCTGGTGCTGGTGATCCTTCCGGTGACCCTGATCAGCCTGCTGCTCACCCAGGAGGCGGCCAGCGTCTATGGGCGCGTGCAGTCGGGCGAACTGAGCGTTGCGCGGTATTTCCAGCAGATCTACAACGCGCTGCCGGACTGGGTGACGCGGCTGCTGGAGCGCTCCGAGTTGAACAACCTGGGCCTGATCCAGGCGCGCGTGTCCGACAGCCTGACCAAGGGCAGCCAGTTCATTGCCGCGCAGGCGCTGACCATCGGGCAAAACACCTTTGATTTTCTGGTCAGCTTTTTCATCATGCTGTACCTGATGTTCTTCTTCCTGCGCGACGGCGCGGCCGTGTCACGTCGCATCCGCGAGGCCATTCCGCTCGAAGAGGAGATCAAGCGCAAGCTGTTCAGCAAGTTCACCACGGTCATCCGCGCCACGGTCAAGGGCAACATTGCGGTGGCGATGCTGCAGGGCGCGCTGGGCGGGCTGATTTTCTGGTTCCTGGGGATTCATGCGCCGGTGCTGTGGGGCACGCTGATGGCGTTTTTGTCGCTGCTGCCGGCGGTGGGCGCGGCCATCGTCTGGATACCGGTCGCCATTTATTTTCTGGCCACCGGCGCCATCTGGCAGGGCGTCTTGCTGATTGCCTACGGGGTGCTGGTGATCGGCCTGGTGGACAACATCCTTCGCCCGATACTGGTGGGCAAGGACACCAAGATGCCCGACTATGTCGTGCTGGTCTCGACGATTGGCGGCATGTCGCTGTTCGGGCTGAACGGCTTTGTCATCGGCCCCGTGGTGGCCGCCATGTTCATGGCCGCCTGGGACATCTTTTCAAAAGCCCGGCAGGAAGATCCGGACGAACTGCCGCCGGGCTGAAGCGCCGATTTTTCCATTTTATGGATCAAACCGGCGGTTTGCGCAATGCCTGCCTGTGCAGGCAGCTATTGATTAAATAGCGGGCTGAACCGGCGTCGGCTGCTGGCCGATGGGCAGCGTGGCCATGTCCACGACGAAGCGGTATTTCACATCGCTCCTGAGCATGCGTTCATAAGCGGTTTCGATCTCGTCCATGCGGATCGGCTCGATGTCCGACACCAGCCCGTGCTTTGCGCAGAAATCCAGCATTTCCTGCGTTTCCCGGATGCCGCCGATCAATGAGCCGGCCAGCCGGCGGCGCTTCATGATCAGGTGGAACACGCTGGGCGAGGGGTGCGGGCTGGCCGGCGCGCCCACCAGCGTCAGGGTGCCGTCGAGCTTGAGCAGCACCAGGAAGGCATCCAGGTCGTGCGGCGCGGCCACGGTGTTCAGGATGAAGTCGAAACTGCCGGCATGCGCGGCCATTTCATCGGCGTTTTTCGACACCACGACTTCCTTCGCGCCCAGCCGCAGCGCGTCCTCGCGCTTGCTGGCCGAGGTGGTGAACAGCACCACATGCGCCCCCATGGTCGCTGCAATCTTCACGCCCATGTGGCCCAGTCCGCCCAGGCCGACAATGCCGACCTTGTGGCCCGGACCCACGCCCCACTGGCGCAGCGGCGAATAGGCCGTGATGCCGGCGCACAGCAGCGGCGCGACGGCGGCCAGGTCGGCTTCATCATGCGAAATGCGCAGCACGAACGATTCGCGGACCACGATGTGGCTGGAATAGCCGCCGTAGGTGTTGGCGCCGGTGCCCTGCTCGGGGCCGTTGTAGGTGCCGGTAAAAATGTTGTCGCAGTACTGCTCCAGGCCGTCCGCGCAGGGCGCGCAATGCTGGCAGCTGTCCACCATGCAGCCCACGCCGACGATGTCGCCGACCTTGAACTTGCTCACCAGGTCGCCAACGGCCGTGACGCGCCCGACGATTTCGTGGCCGGGCACCGAGGGATACAGCGTGTTTTGCCATTCATTGCGCGCCGTGTGCAGGTCGCAATGGCAGACGCCGCAATACAGGATGTCGAGCGCCACATCAAGCTGGCCCGGGGAACGGCGGTCAAAGGTGAAGGGCGCGAGCGGGGCGGTGGCAGAGGCGGCGGCATAGCCGATGGCTTGGGTCATGAAGAAATCCAGGTCTTGAGAGTGAGCAAGCCGCCCATCCTAGCCCTTTGGCGCATCTGCCGCATGGCCCGGACGCCCGAACACGCTGGCCAGCAAGCCTGGCTGTTTCTTGTCGATTTCATAAACATTTGTATGCCTTGCCCGTGCCAGGCAAGCACTAAATGCTATTTATTTTGTAGCGGAGGCAGCCGCCACGCCTTGACGCGCTGCCAGAGCCTGTCGCAAAAGTAACCCGCAAACCCCTTGTTTGGGGGATAGCCACCGGCAGGCTCTCTGGTCACGATGGACTGACGGTGCGTACACGCACCGCGAGATCAAAGTAACAAGGGGGAAAAGAAGATGCTTATTTTTAGCAGTCGTGAAGTTGAAGGCCGGCCCGACACATCCGCCGCCGAGCCGCAATTTGCAGCCGATTCGGCCCTGGATGGCCTGAAATGCCCGCCACAGATGCCCGGCGAACACTGGAAAGTGGTGCAGATGAACTGCGACGTGGACGATGCCGAATCCATCAATGAATTGTTACCCCTGTTTCAGCAGAAACGACCGTTGCTGCTGTACCTGCACGGCTACAACAGCACCCCTGCTGCCTGTTTCGAACGTTGCGACCGATTGCAATCGCACTACGGCCTGGAAATCGTCAGATTTTCCTGGACTGCCAGAAAACACCTGCACGACGATGGCCTGCGCCCCGGTTTCGATGCCGAGGTCGACCCTGGGCTGCGGCGGGAACTTGCCCGCCTGTTTGGCCCGCAGAAAGGCGCGCGGTCCACAAAACATCCCGCTTCGCTTGATCCGGTGGTCTGCGACCTGGAAAACGTGAGCTGCGCATGGTGGCTGCTGATGGCCCTGCCAGGTGCCCGCCATTGAGCCGGCGCTGCTTGGCGCGGACCGGCTGATCCATAAGCTGCCGCGCTTGCCCGGGCGCAAGCTGGGTTCGGATCAGCCGGGTTTTCCCATGATCAGGTCCACCCGGCATCGACAAGGTCGGCCGGATCGGCCGCGGTGGCCTGGCCTTGCGGTGATGCGATGGCCGCCCGGTACGCGCCGCGCAACTGGCCGAGCGCTGGACGCAAGAGTTTGGCAGGGGTTTTGATGCGCGCAATCTGCGCGAAGTGGTCCGGCAGAACTGGAGTTCCCGCGCGCTGCAGCGGCAGATCGGCACGCTGTACCACGAGTGCCTGCTCGCCAGCCGGGACAAGGCCGCCGTGGCGGTGGATGCCAGCGCCTTGCTGGCGCCCTGGGATCAGACACCGCGCGAATTTGTCCGCGACCCGGTGCTGCTGGAGTTCCTGGGCCTGCCGGGCACCGGACGCTTGCTGGAATCCGATCTGGAACAGGGCTTGATGGACAAGCTGCAGGCGTTTTTGCTTGAGTTGGGCATGGGCTTTGCATTCGTGGCGCGGCAGCAGCGCATCAGCACCGCAAGCCAGGGACAGCACCATGGATTGGTGCATGCTTGCATGAGGCATCCCCATACGCCACCCGGCGTATTCCCCAACCCCCCGCTTCTCCCTAAAGTCCACCCATCGCGACAAAAGGCCCGGTTCCCAGGCCTACCCAGCGAGACGGAAAACTTGTCAACCCACCGGAGAAGCACTCATGCAACGTCGATTCACCCTCAAGGCGCTCACCGCCGCCGTCGCCCTGACCACCCTGTCCGCGCTGCCCGCTCATGCGGCGGAGGGCACCATCAAGGTCGGCATCCTGCACAGCCTGTCGGGCACCATGGCGATTTCCGAGACCGTGCTCAAAGACACGGTGCTGATGGCGATTGACGAGATCAATGCCAAGGGCGGCGTGCTGGGCAAGAAGCTGGAGCCCGTCGTTGTCGATCCGGCGTCCAACTGGCCGCTGTTTGCCGAAAAGACCAAGCAGCTGCTCGGCCAGGACAAGGTTTCCGTGATCTTCGGCTGCTGGACCTCGGTGTCTCGCAAGTCGGTGCTGCCGGTGGTCGAGGAAATGAACGGCCTGCTGTTCTACCCGGTGCAGTACGAGGGCGAAGAGCTGAGCAAGAACGTGTTCTACACCGGCGCGGCGCCGAACCAGCAGGCGATTCCTGCGGTTGATTATTTGATGAGCAAGGCCGGCGGCGGCGCCAAGCGCTGGGTGCTGCTGGGCACCGACTATGTGTACCCGCGCACCACCAACAAGATCCTGCGCGCCTACCTCAAGAGCAAGGGCGTGGCCGACAAGGACATCGACGAGAAATACACCCCGTTCGGCCATTCGGACTACCAGACCATCGTCGCCGACGTGAAGAAGTTCTCGCAGGGCGGCAAAACGGCGGTGGTCTCGACCATCAACGGCGACTCCAACGTGCCTTTCTACAAGGAACTGGGCAATGCCGGCCTGAAGGCCAAGGACGTGCCGGTCGTGGCGTTCAGCGTGGGTGAAGAGGAACTGCGCGGCGTGGACACCAAGCCGCTGGTCGGCCACCTGGCCGCCTGGAACTACTTCATGTCGATCAAGAACCCGACCAACACCGAGTTCACGAACAAGTGGGCCGCGTATGCCAAGGCCAAGAACATCGCCGGCCACAAGGACAAGCCCTTGACCAACGATCCGATGGAAGCGACCTACATCGGCATCAACATGTGGAAGCAGGCGGTTGAAAAAGCCAAGTCCACCGACACCGACAAGGTGATTGCCGCCATGGCCGGCCAGACCTTCAAGGCGCCGTCGGGCATCCTCTCCAAGATGGATGAGAAGAACCACCACCTGCACAAGTCGGTGTTCATCGGCGAGATCAAGGCCGACGGCCAGTTCAACGTGGTCTGGAAGACGCCCGGCCCGGTGAAGGCCAAGCCCTGGAGCCCGTACATCGAAGGCAACGACAAGAAGCCTGACGAGCCGGTCAAGGGCATGAGCGTCGCCAAGAAGTAAGGCGGATTCGGGGTCAGCCCCCACCCCAACCCTCCCCCAGCGGGGGAGGGAGGGAGAGGAAAGTTCTGCCTTTCCCCGCCTTTGCTCCTTCCCCCGCTGGGGGAAGGCCGGGATGGGGGCCTCCCCGGCCCCCTTTTGCAAGGAAATTGCAGTCTGGGCGTACCGCCACAGGGCGTGCCCGCCCAACCTACAGGTTCTTTTATGCTGCTTAAACATCTGCTTTTCTATGCTACGCTTTTCATAGCTGCTCAGGCCCATGCCTTGAGCGCAAATGAGGTCAAAGGCATGGTGTTTGGTGAAACCGACGAGCGCGTGACCGCGCTGAGCAAGGCGGCCGCCACCGCCGATGAAAAAACCGCCGCCTTCATCCAGGCGCTGGCCGACGATGCCGTCAAGACCAGCGGCGAGAAAGTCTTCGTAGTTAAGGACGACAAAGCCTTCGACCCGCTCACCGGCGTAGAGCAACCTTTGCCCGCCGACGCTGAAGACGTCATCAACCCCAACCTGATGCGCAGCGAACTCGACAACGCGCTGGCGGCGGTCAAGCTGTTGTCCCAGGACGAGAACGTGCGCCGTGACGCCCTCAAGACGCTGGCCGGCGAGAGCGACGAAGCGCGCCTGCCGCTGATCGAGAAAGCCTACGCGCTTGAGACCGTGCCCGCGCTGAAAAGCCAGCTCGAGATGATGCGCGCCGCCATCCTGCTCGGCAGCACCGACAAGGCCAGGCGGTTGGATGCGGCCGGCCAGCTCTCAGGCAGCAAGAACCCCGCCACCAAGACCGTGCTGATCGAACGCCTAAGCAGCGAAACCGACGCCGACGTGAAGGTCGCGCTGCAGGCCGCGCTGGCCAAGGTCGAGGC
>JAQGMN010000163.1 GCA_028292345.1 Polaromonas sp.
CAGCTTGCGCCGCCAGCAGCGCCTGGAACTTGCCACTGGAAAGCGTGCCGCGCGTGGCCATCACGCCGATGCGCCCGGTCCGGCTCAGCGCCACGGCCGGTTTCAGCGCCGGCTCGACGCCGATCAGCGCCAGCCCCGGATGTTCGGCACGCAGCAGGGCAATCGCGGCGGCCGTGGCGGTGTTGCAGGCCATCACCAGCGCCTTGACGTTTTGACTCACCAGGTACTGCGCGATGGCGCGCGAACGCGCCAGCACATGCGCCGCATCGCGCTCGCCGTAGGGCGCGTGGCCGCTGTCGGCGATGTAGACAAAGTCCTCGTTCGGCATGTCGGCCCGCAATGCCTTCAGCACGCTAAGGCCGCCGATGCCGCTGTCGAAGACGCCGATGGGGGCGTTGCGGGCCGTGGTCATTGCGCGGGAACAAATGCGGCGTCGGCACACCACCGGTCAAAGTGCGGGCGCAATTCGTCTGGCAACTCCAGAACGAAATCGATGTCGAGCGGATGCGATGCCTGCAGAAAATACCGCGCGGCGTCGAGCAGCACCGTGCCTTGCCGCCGGTCCTTGTCTTTCTTGTCGGCTCGTCTTTCGGGTTTGTCGGCCAGCCACAGCTTGTGCAATGCCATCCAGCGCGGGTCAGGCACCACCAGCGGCGCGGCGCGTCCCCGCAGGGTGGCAACGACCACGCTGACGGCCGTTCCCTTGAGTAGCCATTCCTGTTCGATCAGCGAGGCCATCGGGTCGAACGCTTCGTTTCTGGGAAGCGGATGGGTGCTGGGCGCCGCCAGCAGTTCCACCTCATAGCCGTCGCTGCTGACCGCCTGGTAAGGCTTGCGCGGTGAAATGCGGTAGCTGCTGTCGATGCTCTTGAGCACGCTGAACAGGGTCTTACCCTTTGCAGGTTGCCGCCCCAGCAGGGTTGCCAGCGATACCTTGCTGCCACGGCACCAGGCGAGGTCGAAATCCTCGGTTTCTTCGTTGCCGGTGGGCAGCTTGGCGCCGATGAACAACTCGTAAGCCACGAATGCGTTGGTGCCGACCACCAGCAGGTCGTTGCCCAGCAGTTCTTCAATGTCGAGCTTTCGCAGAATTTCGGCTTGCCGGTCTGGCAGCGAAGGCAGCCGCAGACGCCGGTAGAGCCCGGCCCTTTCGGAAATAAGCGCGTCAAACGATTCAATACGCGCCTTCAGTTCTTCCTTGCCTTGGGTGAATTCAGCGAATTTCGCTTCGGTCAACTCGCTTCGCGCACCTATGCTGGTGCCGTTGTCGTTTGATTTGGCTTTGACATGGAGGTAGTGGTTGCCTTCTTTCGCCACCCAGTACATGGAAACTGGCAGCATTTCCATCTGCCTTCGTGCGTCCAGCCAAGCACTGTAAATTTGTTCCAGATTGGCACGGATACGCTGGGAATCATTGGAGAAAGGTAAAAAATCAGACTTTTTATAGGTCATAAGCCTTTGATTTTATTAAATTTCCACCATTCATGCGGAAAATTACGCATGAATGGTGGAAACGGCAACCTATCAGCCCGCCGTCACCCCGATTCCCTTGAATTCCCCGGACTTCACCGACTCGGCAATGCGCTTTTGCCATTCGGCCGGGCCGGTGATGTGCGCGCTGGTGCCGCCCGAATCGACCGCCACGGTCACGGGCATGTCGACCACGTCGAATTCATAGATCGCTTCCATCCCCAGGTCGGCAAAGCCGACGACTTCGGCATGCTTGATGGCCTTGGACACCAGGTAGGCGGCACCGCCCACGGCCATCAGGTAGGCGCTCTGGTGCTTCTTGATGGCCGCAATCGCGACCGGGCCGCGCTCGGCCTTGCCGACCATCGAGATCAAACCCGTCTGCGCCAGCATCATTTCGGTGAAGCCGTCCATGCGCGTGGCCGTCGTCGGGCCGGCGGGGCCGACGGCTTCGCCCTGGACCGGATCGACCGGGCCGACGTAGTAGATCACCCGGTTGGTGAAATCGACCGGCAGCTTCTCGCCCTTGGCCAGCATGTCGGCAATGCGCTTGTGCGCAGCGTCGCGGCCGGTCAGCATCTTGCCGCTCAGCAGCAGGGTCTGGCCCGGCGTCCAGCTGGCGACTTCTTCCTTGGTCAGCGTGTTCAGGTCCACCTTCTTGCTCTTGACGTAGTCAGGCTTCCAGTCCACGTCGGGCCAGGTGTCGAGCGACGGCGGCGTGAGGTACACCGGGCCGCTGCCGTCCATGACGAAATGCGCGTGGCGCGTGGCCGCGCAGTTCGGAATCATGGCGACGGGCTTGCTGGCCGCGTGCGTCGGGTACATCTTGATCTTGATGTCGAGCACGGTGGTCAGGCCGCCCAGGCCCTGCGCACCGATGCCCAGGGCGTTGACCTTCTCGAACAGTTCCAGGCGCAGCGCCTCGACCTTGGTCAGCGCCTCGCCAGAGGCCGACTTGGCCTGCAGCTCGTACATGTCCAGGTCGTCCATCAGGCTTTCCTTGGCCATCAGCACGGCTTTTTCGGCGGTGCCGCCAATGCCGATGCCCAGCATGCCGGGCGGGCACCAGCCGGCGCCCATGGTCGGCACGGTCTTGAGCACCCAGTCGACCACCGAGTCGCCGGGGTTGAGCATGACCATCTTGCTCTTGTTCTCGCTGCCGCCGCCCTTGGCCGCGACAGTCACTTCAACCGTGTTGCCAGGAACGATCTCGGTGAAGATCACCGCCGGCGTGTTGTCCCTGGTGTTCTTGCGGTCGAACTGTGGATCGGCCACTACGCTAGCGCGCAGCGTGTTGTCGGGGTGGTTGTAGCCTTGCCGCACGCCTTCATTGATCGCGTCGTCCAATGAGCCGGTGAAGCCGTCCCAGCGCACGTCCATGCCGACCTTCAAAAACACGTTGACGATGCCGGTGTCCTGGCAGATCGGCCGGTGACCGGTGGCGCTCATCTTGCTGTTGGTCAGGATCTGGGCGATGGCGTCCTTGGCGGCCGGGCTTTGCTCGCGTTCGTAGGCGCGCGCCAGGTGGGCGATGTAGTCGGCCGGATGGTAGTAGCTGATGAATTGCAACGCGGCGGCAACGGATTCGATGAGGTCGGCTTGTTTGATGGTGGTCATGGCTTGGGTGGGTTGGGCAACGCCCGTTGACGGGGTTTGCTTTTGATTACTGATATTCGCGGCTATGCTGAAACGATCACCCTCCATTTTGACAGGTCAGGCCTTACACCATGAGTACAACCGCCCCCACGCGCAGCGAGCGCGACACCTTCGGCCCCATTGACGTTCCCGCCGGCCGGCTGTGGGGCGCGCAGACCCAGCGCTCGCTGCAGAACTTCGACATTTCGGGCGAGCGCCAGCCGGTCGAGCTGATCCGGGCGCTGGGGCAGATCAAGCGCTCGTCGGCGGTCGTCAACCAGGCGCTGGGTTTGCAGGACGAAACAAAAACAAAAGCCATCGTGGCCGCTGCTGATGAAGTCATCGCCGGCCGGCACCCGGACGAATTCCCGCTGGTCGTCTGGCAGACCGGCTCGGGCACGCAGACCAACATGAATGTCAACGAAGTGCTGGCCAACCGTGCCAGCGAACTGCTGGGCGGCGAGCGCGGCGATGCCCGGCTGGTGCATCCGAACGACGACGTGAACCGCAGCCAGTCGTCGAACGACGTGTTCCCCACGGCGATGCATGTCTCGGCGGTCGTTGGCCTGACCGAAAAACTGCTTCCCGCGCTGGAAAAACTGCGCGCCACGCTGGCGCAAAAATCGGCTGATTTCGACGGCATCGTGAAGATCGGCCGCACCCATCTGCAGGACGCGACGCCGCTCACGCTCGGCCAGGAGTTCTCGGGCTATGTCGCGCAACTGGCGCACGGCGAGGCGCATGTGCGGGCGGCGCTGCCGCATCTTTATGAGCTGGCGCTGGGCGGCACGGCGGTGGGAACGGGGCTGAACGCGCCCAAGGGCTATGCCGAACAGGCGGCGGCCGAACTGGCGCGGCTGACCGGCCTGCCCTTCGTCACCGCGCCCAACAAGTTCGAGGCGCTGGCCTCGTGCGACGCGCTGGTCCATGCCCACGGCGCGCTGAAAACGCTGGCCGCCAGCCTGATGAAGATCGCCAACGATGTGCGCTGGCTGGCCAGCGGCCCGCGCAGCGGCATTGGTGAACTCAATATTCCCGAGAACGAACCGGGCTCGTCGATCATGCCGGGCAAGGTCAATCCGACGCAGAGCGAAGCGGTCACGATGCTGGCGGCGCAGGTCTTCGGCAACGACGTCGCCATCAACATCGGCGGCGCGTCGGGCAACTTCGAGCTCAACGTGTTCCGGCCGATGGTCGCGCACAACTTCCTGCAGAGCGTGCGACTGCTGGCCGACGGCATGGTGAGCTTCAACGACCATTGCGCGGTCGGTATCGAGCCGAACCGGGAGCGCATCGCCGAGCTCGTGCAGCGTTCGCTGATGCTGGTGACGGCCCTCAACACGCACATCGGCTACGACAAGTCGGCCTACATCGCCAAGAAGGCGCACAAGGAAGGCTCGAGCCTGCGCGATGCGGCGATCGCGTCGGGCCACCTCACCGCCGAGCAGTTCGACGAATGGGTGGTGCCCGAAAACATGACCGGAAAGTGAGCTCGCCCCCAGGCTGCGCGCACTGCGTGTCGCTTCGCCTTCCCCCGGCCGGGGGCGGGCCGGCAGCTTCCGCTGCGCGGGCACTGCGGCCCCCTGGCTGAATGCGCAGAGCGCCTTGTGTCGGTTGCGTCAGTGTTTGCCGGAGGCGCCCTGGCCGCCCATCAGCTTGTCGGTGTACGCGATCGCCATCGCCGACAGCAGGAACGCGATGTGAATCGCGGTCTGCGCGATCAGCACGCGGTCGGTGTAGTTGTCGGCGTTGATGAAGGTCTTCAGCAGGTGGATCGAGCTGATGCCGATGATCGACAGGCCGAGCTTGACCTTCAGCACCGACGCGTTGACGTGGCTCAGCCACTCGGGCTGGTCGCGGTGGCCGTCCAGGTCCATGCGGCTCACGAAGGTCTCGTAGCCGCCCACGATCACCATGATCAGCAGGTTGGAGATCATGACCACGTCGATCAGCGCCAGCACGACCAGCATGATCACCGTCTCGTTCAGCGTGGTGATCGGCGCGTCGACCTTGTAGCCGATGCTCTTGATCAGCATCTGTAGCGCGGTCTGGCTGCCGAACGCGGCTTCGACCAGATGCGTCAGTTCGACCAGGAAGTGCATCACGTAGACGGCTTGCGCGACGATCAGGCCCAGGTACAGCGGCAACTGGAGCCAGCGGCTCGCGAAGATGAGCCTGGGCAGCGGCCGCATGGGCGATCCGCGGCGCGCGAGCGGCGGGTCCAGGGGAGCATCCAGGGGGTTGTGGCGGTCGGACATGGTGGCGATCGGTCGGTTGGGGCGGCCTGACTGCAGAGTCAGGCCAGACCGGCGCGATTCTAGAGGGCGCGGGCGACGGCTCGGCGCTCATCCCTTGGACATCCCTCGGGCAATCAGGGCTCGGCGCATGATGGCCGCATCGGCCCCGCACGCCCTGAGTCAGTCCAACGTAAGTGCGCCG
>JAQGMN010000179.1 GCA_028292345.1 Polaromonas sp.
ACAACCGATCCACCATGCCATCGTCTGGCAGGACCGGCGCGCCGAAGCCACCTGCGCCCTGCTGCGCGAACAGGGCCACGAAGCGCTCATCCAGTCCCGCACCGGCCTGCTGATCGACGCCTATTTCTCCGGCACCAAACTCAAGTGGCTGCTTGAGAATCTGCCCGGCGCCCGCGCCCAGGCCGAGCGCGGCGAGCTGGCCTTCGGCACCATCGACAGCTGGCTGATCTGGCAGCTGACCGGCGGCGCGGTGCATGCCACCGACGTCAGCAATGCGTCGCGTACCCTGCTGTTCAATGTGCGCGCCAACCGGTGGGATGCCGAACTGCTGGCCCTGCTCGGCATTCCCGCGTCGCTGATGCCCGAGGTGAAGCCGTCCAGCGCCCACTACGGCGAGGTGCGGCCCGAACTCCTCGGCCAGGCCATCGCGATCGGCGGCGTCGCCGGCGACCAGCAAAGCGCGCTGTTCGGCCAGGCCTGCTTCAAGGCCGGCATGGCCAAGAACACCTACGGAACCGGCTGCTTCTTTCTGATGCACACCGGCGGGCAGTTCCAGACCTCCACCAACGGCCTGCTGACGACCAGCGCCGCGCAAACCACGGCGCAGACCGAATTCGCCCTGGAAGGCAGCGTGTTCGTCGGCGGCGCGGTGGTGCAGTGGCTGCGCGACGGCCTGAACGCCATCAAGGGCAGCGCCGAGGTCGAGGCGCTGGCGCAAAGCGTTCCCGATTCGGGCGGCGTGATGATGGTGCCGGCCTTCACCGGCCTGGGCGCGCCCTACTGGAAGCCCGATGCGCGCGGCACCATCACCGGCCTGAGCCGCGGCACGACCATGGCCCACATTGCGCGCGCCGCGCTGGAAAGCATCGCCTACCAGAGCGCGGCGCTGCTGCTGGCCATGAGCCGCGATGCGGTGGCCGCCGGCGCCGCGCCGGTGGCCGAACTGCGGGTCGATGGCGGCGCCAGCGTCAACGACCTCTTGATGCAGTTCCAGGCCGATTTGCTCGGCATACCGGTGATCCGCCCGGCCGTGACCGAAACCACGGCGCTCGGCGCGGCGTACCTGGCGGGCCTGTCCAGCGGCGTTTACCGCAGCACCGACGAGTTGTCCAGCCTGTGGCGCGCCGAGCGCACCTTCCTGCCCACGCTCAGTCCCGAGCGCGCGGCCGGCCTGATGGCGCAGTGGGAACTTGCGGTGCGCCAGACGGTGCAGACCTGAGGCCACCCCAGGCGCCCCAGCCCTGGGCGACAATTCGCGGCCGCAGGCGCGCCATCCAACACCCTTCCCAGCCCATCAGCGAACCCACCACCATGACCTCCACCCCTCCCGACACCAGCCACGAACACATTGCCTTCATCGGCGGCGGCAACATGGCCAGCGCCATCATCGGCGGCCTGCTCAAGCGCGGCCTTGCGGCCGGCCAGATCCAGGTGATCGAGCCGTTTGCCGAGCAGCGCGCCCGGCTCGCGCAGCAGTTCCAGGTCGAAGCCAGCGAAGCGCCTGGCGCGTCGCTGGCCCGTGCGGCGCTCGTCGTCTGGGCCGTCAAGCCGCAGACCTTTCGCGCCGCCGCAGAACAAAGCCGCGCCCACACCGGCAAAGCCCTGCACCTGAGCGTGGCCGCCGGCATCCGCTCCGACACCATTGCCGGCTGGCTCGGCACCGAGCGCGTGGTGCGCGCCATGCCCAACACGCCGGCGCTGGTCGGCCAGGGCATGACCGCCCTTTTCGCCCGGCCCGCCGCCAGCGCCGCCGACCGGCTGGCCGTGGAGCGGGTGGTGCAGACCACGGGCGAGTATCTGTGGCTGGACCAGGAACAGCAGCTCGATGCGGTGACCGCCCTGTCCGGCTCCGGCCCGGCCTACGTTTTTTACTTCATCGAGGCCATGGTCCAGGCCGGCACCGAGATGGGCCTGAACCCGGCGCAGGCACACCGGCTGGCGGTGGGCACCTTCGTCGGCGCATCGGCGCTGGCCAGGGAAGCCACCGAGCCGCCCGAGGTGCTGCGCGGCCGCGTCACGTCCAAGGGCGGCACGACCTATGCCGCGCTGACGTCGATGGAGCAAAGCGGCATCAAGGCGCAGTTCATCCAGGCGATGCAGGCCGCCCGCCAGCGCGCCGCCGAGATGGGCGATGAATTCGGCGCCAGCTGAGCCAATTCAGCACAAAATAGCTTGTTTGCGCAGGTTTGACGGGCGCAAGCTGCTATTTTTTGAATAGCAATCAGCGGACGGCGTAAGACAGGGCAATCCCGGCAAACACCGTGAACCCGAGCCAGTGGTTCAATCGAAACGCCTTGAAGCAGTCGCCCCGCTCGCGCTTGCGGATCAGCCAGCCATGCCACAGCGCCTGCAGAAGCGCCAGGACAATTGCTATCATAAAAATAGCTGACTGCGCATGCTGGGCAAGCGCAAACAGCCAAATTGACAGAAAAATCAGGTAGCTGAGCATGACGCCGGCCACATCGAAGCGGCCCAAGGTGATGGCCGAGGTTTTCATGCCGATCAACAGGTCGTCGTCGCGGTCGACCATCGCATACTCGGTGTCGTAGGCAATCACCCAGAACAGGTTGCCGAGCAGCAGCAGCCAGGCCAAAGGCGGCACGCGCGACTGCACGGCGGCGAACGCCATCGGAATGCCGAAACTGAAGGCCACGCCCAGCACCGCCTGCGGCATCGACACATAGCGCTTGGCGAATGGGTAAATCAGCGTGACCGCCAGCGCGGCAAACGACCAGGCAATCGTGACAGCATTGGTCGTCAGCACCAGGCCGAACGCCAGCAGCGCCAGCACCGCGCCCAGCGCCAGCGCTTCCTTGCTGGAGAGCGCGCCGCTGGTCACCGGCCGCTGCGCCGTGCGCTTGACGTGGCGGTCAAAATCCCGGTCGGCCACGTCGTTGACGCAGCAGCCCGCGCTGCGCATCAGGAAGGTTCCCAGCGTGAACACGACGATCAGGTGCCAGCCCGGAAAGCCGTGCGACGCCACCCACAGCGCCGACAAGGTCGGCCACAGCAGCAGCAGCCAGCCCGCCGGCCGGTTCCAGCGGATCAGTTGCAAGTACAGCGCCAGCCTGCCCGGCTTGCCGCCAGCCGCCGCTGGAATGGAGGCCGGCAACGCTTTACTCTTCCAGCAGCGAGCGCAGCATCCACGCGGTCTGCTCATGCACCGTCATGCGCTGGGTCAGCAGGTCGGC
>JAQGMN010000254.1 GCA_028292345.1 Polaromonas sp.
CCGGTCTGGTTGCAGTCGTCGTCGATCGCCTGCTTGCCCAGGATGACGAGCTGCGGCTGCTCTTTGTCCACCAGGGCTTTCAAGAGCTTGGCCACGGCCAGGGGCTGCAACTCTTCCGCAGTCTCCACCAGGATGGCGCGGTCCGCGCCGATGGCCATGGCCGTTCTCAAGGTCTCCTGGCACTGCAGCACACCGCAGGACACGGCAATCACTTCCGTTGCCACGCCCTTTTCCTTCAGCCGCACGGCTTCCTCGATGGCGATCTCGTCGAACGGGTTCATGCTCATCTTGACGTTGGCGATGTCGACGCCCGAGCCGTCGCTTTTCACGCGCACCTTCACGTTGTAGTCGACGACGCGCTTGACGGGGACCAGGATTTTCATGACGGGGCTCCAAAAATTGTTGATTGACGTTGACGTAAACGTAAGCTCTGCATTCTATGCCGGGGCACCCGGGGTGCCGGGCGGCCGTCCTGCGAAATAAAAGCGTATCTTGCCGCAGAAGAAAAAAGAACGACCGTTCTATTTAATTATAGGGGGCATCCTGCGCCAAATTAGGGTACCTCCTCCAACAGCCTTCATCCGGTCGCCGGCAAGGCTTTTGCGGACTCGGCGCCAGGCATCAATGGCGCAAGGCCTGCTTCTGCCCGGGTGTGAATCACCCGCTGCGGATAGGGAATCTCGATATGGTGCGCGCGCAATGATTTCAGGATGGCCAGGTTGATCTTCGAGCGCACATTCTGCTGGCCGTTCTCCGGATCGCAAATCCAGTAGTTCAGCGTGAACTCCAGGCCATCGGCGCCGAAATTGGTCAGGTTGACGCCTGCTGACGGCTCCGGCAGCACGCGCTCCTGCGCCAGCGCCGCCTCGGTCAGCAGGCGCATCACCAGTTCCTCGTCGCTGTCATAGCCGACCGACACCACGGTGGACTGCAGCACCCGCGTGTCGCTCAGCGACAGGTTTTCGATCCGGTTGATGATGAACATCTCGTTGGGCACGATGGATTCGCGCCCGGACGGCGCGCGCACCACGGTGTAGCGGGCATTGATGTCGGTGATGCGGCCTTCGAAATTGTCGACGCGGATGTTGTCGCCGATGCGCACGCTGCGCTCGGCCAGCATGACAAAGCCGCTCACATAGTTCGAGGCCAGCTTTTGCAGGCCGAAACCCACGCCCACGCCAATCGCGCCGCCCAGCACCGACAGCGCCGTCAGGTCGATGCCCACGGACGACAGCGCCATCAGCAGCCCGACGAACATCAGCACCGCGCGGGTCGCGTTGCTCACCGCCTTGCGCAGCGACAGTTCGCCGCCGGTGGCCGAGCGCAGCAGGCGGCTTTCAATCGCCGACGAGATCCAGAGGGTGATCAGCAGCACGATGCCGGCCGTCAGCGCGCCTTGCAGCAAAGCGCGCACCGACAGCAGCGAACCGCCGACCTTCCACTTGATGGCGTCCAGCTCGTCCAAAATGATGGGCAGCAGGCCGCTGACCCACAGCACCATCAGCGCCCAGGCCAGCCAGGAAAAGGTGCGCTCCAGCGCCCGCACCACCGGCGCGTCCTTGAAGGCGACCTGCAGCACCTTGACGCTCAGGCGTATGGCCGCCAGCGCCAGCAGCACCGGAATGGCCAGCCGGAACAGCGCCAGCGGAAACAGCCGCGCCAGCAGCGTCTGCGCGACATACGCCAGGCTCAGCAGCAGCAGCGGAAACAGCACGCCATCGACAATGCGCCGGCCAAACAGGATGGAAGTGTCGTGCTGCACAGGCTGCGCGCGGACCAGCAAGCGCACCGCCAGCCAGGCGAGCAGCCCGCAGGCCAACAGCGATGCCAGCTCGATCAAGGCATTGGGCCGGGTCATGGCCCGCAGCCAGGCGTCCAGGCTTTCCAGCGGCGCGGGCGTGGCAACGGCAGCGGCAGCCGAAGGAGGCGCTTCGGCCAGGCTCACGGCACCGGCCACTGCGGTTGTCGTTTCTCGATGAAGGCCTGCACGCCCTCTTGCGCGGCCGGATGCATCATGTTGCAGGCCATGGTCTGCCCGGCCAGCTGGTAGGCCGCTTCAATGCCGGTTTCACGCTGCTGGTAGAACAGCGCCTTGCCCAGGGCGACGGCTTCGCGCGGCTTGGCCAGGACGGCCTGCACCATTTTCTCGACCTCGTCGTCGAGCGCCTCCAGCGGCACGACGCGGTTGACCAGCCCCCGGGCACACGCCTCGTCGGCGCTGATGAAGCCGCCGGTCAGCAGCATTTCCATGGCCTGCTTGGCCGGCATGTTGCGCACCAGCGGCACGCTGGGCGTGGCGCAGAACAGGCCCACGTCAATGCCGTTGACGCCGAAGCTGGCGCCGCTGGCGGCCACGGCCAGGTCGCATTGGGCCACCAGCTGGCAACCGGCCGCCGTTGCCAGCCCCTGCACTTTGGCAACCACCGGCACCGGCAGCTTCTGGATGCCCATCATCATGCGGCTGCACTGGGCAAACAGCTTCTGGTAATAGGCCAGTTCGGGCCGGGCGCGCATTTCCTTCAGGTTGTGGCCGGCGCAAAAGGCCCTGCCCTGGGCCGACAGCACCACGATGCGCGCCGATTCGTCCAGCGCAATGGCGTCGAGCGCCGACTGCAACGCGGCCAGCATGTCCTCGCCCAGCACATTGAAAGCGGCCGGCCGGTTCAGGACCAGGCGGTGAACGCCGCGCTCGTCACAGGCATGCAGCAGCGGCGACGAATCGCCGGCCAGGGAAATAACGCTCATGTTTACAAATTCCTATAAGTCGGCCAGCACGCGGAGATGCGCCTCGACGCTGCGCCCCAGCGCGCCGAGGTCGTAGCCGCCTTCGAGCGCGGACACGATGCGGCCTTTCGCATGGCGGTCGGCCACCTGCTTGATGCGCGCGGTGATCCAGGCGAAATCTTCCTCGGTCAGGTTCATCTGGCCCAGATCGTCGTCGCGGTGGGCGTCAAAGCCGGCGCTGATGAAGATCATCTCGGGCCTGAACTCCTCCAGCCGGGGCATCCACATCATGTCGATCAGTTCGCGGATGTCCATCCCCCGGGTATATGCCGGCACCGGCAGGTTGACCATGTTGGGCGCCGCCGTGTCGGCGCCGCTGAACGGAAACAGCGGATGCTGGAAAAAGCTCACCATCAGGATGCGCTCGTCGCCCTGGGCGATGTCGGCGGTGCCGTTGCCGTGGTGCACGTCGAAGTCGACAATCGCCACGCGTTTCAGGCCATGGCGCTCCAGCGCGTACTTGGCGGCAATGGCGATGTTGTTGAAAAAGCAAAAACCCATGGCTTTGCCGCGTTCGGCATGGTGGCCCGGCGGCCGCACCGCGCAAAAGGCATTGGCCATCTCGCCGGCCATGACGCTGTCGGTGGCCGCAATGGCCGCGCCGGCCGCGCGCAGGGCGGCAGTCCAGGTGTGGACATTGAGCGAGGTGTCGGGATCGATCTGCGCATGGCTGGGGCCGCCGGCCAGGATGTCGTCGGCGAGCTGGTCGCTCAGGCCGCGGATGGCCGCCACCAGCATGCGGTCGTGCGCCAGCTCGATGTCGCCGATGGGCGCGAGCGGCGCTTCCCGGCGCTCCAGCGAATCGGCCAGGCCGCAGGCCGCAAGCCGGCTTTCGATGGCACCCAGCCGCTCCGGGCATTCAGGATGGCCCGGTCCCATTTCATGCTTCCAGCAATCCGCATGGGTGAAATAGCCTGTCTTGTTCATGATGAGTAAATCATGTTAAAAATTACGTTATGGTTCCAAACATGCATGTGAAAGAAAAACTCCAGGCGCTCCTGAATCAGCTTAACACGGTGATTGTGGGCAAGTCAGCCCATGTCAGCGACTGCGTGGCCTGCCTGCTGGCGGGCGGCCACCTGCTGATTGAAGACGTTCCGGGCGTGGGCAAAACCACCCTGGCGCATGCGCTGTCGCGCTCGTTCGGGCTGCAGTTCTCGCGCGTGCAGTTCACCGCCGACCTGATGCCCAGCGACCTGTCGGGCGTGTCGATCTATGAGCGGCAAAAGGAAAGCTTCGTGTTCCACCCCGGGCCGATGTTTGCCCAGGTGCTGCTCGCCGACGAGATCAACCGCGCCAGCCCCCGGACCCAGAGCGCGCTGCTGGAGGCCATGGAAGAAAAGCAGGTGACCATCGAAGGCCAGACGCGCCCGCTGCCGCTGCCGTTTTTCGTGATTGCGACGCAAAACCCGCAGGACCAGCTCGGCACCTATGCCCTGCCCGAGTCGCAGCTCGACCGCTTCCACATGCGCATCTCGCTCGGCTACCCGGACCGCGCCGCCGAGCGTGAACTGCTCAGGGGCGCCGACCGGCGCGAGATGCTCGACACGCTGCCGGCCATGCTGGCGCCGCACGAGTTGCTGGAGCTGCAGCAGCAGGTCCAGCAGTTGCATGCCGCCGAGCCGCTGCTCAACTACCTGCAGGACCTGATCGCCGCGACCCGCTCGGGCCGGTGGTTTGTGCAGGGGCTGAGCCCGCGCGCCGGCATCGCCATCATGCGGGCGGCCAAGGCGCAGGCCTTTTTGAGCGGCCGGGATTATGTCGCGCCGGACGACATTGCGGCCATCCTGCCGCAGACCGCCGCGCACCGTCTGGTGCCGGTGAGCAGCGCCGGCCGGGGCGCCATCGAGCAGGTTCGCGCCATGCTGGATGCCGTGCCGCTGCCTTGACGCGCGGGCCTGCTTTTTTCATGGCCGCGTTCGCCTTCATTTCCAAGCCGGTGTCGCTTGCCAGGACCCGCCTTCACCGTTGGTTCGAAGCCCGCCTGCCGCTGGCAGACAGCGTGACGCTGACCCAGCGGACCGTCTATATTTTGCCGACGCGCCCCGGCCTGATGCTGTTCCTCACGCTGGCGGTGCTGCTGGTCGCCTCGATCAACTACCAGCTCAACCTGGGCTACCTGCTGACCTTCCTGCTGGCCGGCACGGCGCTGGCCGGCATGCATGTGTGCCACGGCACGCTGCGCGGGCTTGCCATGAATTTGATAGCACCTCACGCCCACTACGCGGGCGCAATCACTGTTTTTGACATCAAACTCACGAATGCGCGGCGTTCCGTGCGCCACGGCATCGGCCTGAGCTTGCTGGACCCGCAGGCGGTCGACGGACAGGCAGGCGCCGGGCGGCGTTTGGCTTGGACCGACGTGCCGGCGCAGGGCAGCAGCTTGGTGCAGGTGGCCTTCACGCCGCAGCGGCGCGGCCTGCAACGCCTGCCGACGCTGACGGCTGAAACCCGTTTTCCGCTGGGCACCTTTCGCGTCTGGACGGTCTGGCGGCCCGCCGCGCAGGTCATGGTCTATCCCGCGCCCGAGGCCAGCCCGCCGCCGCTGCCGCCCGGTGAACCGCGCGCCCAGGGCGCGGGCGAGGCGGCGCGCGCGCCCAGCAGCGGCGAATTCGACGGCGTGCGCGGCTACCGGCGCGGCGACCCGCTGAAGAATGTGCTCTGGAAAAAAGCCGCCAAGGCCGGCGAACAAGGCGGCCAATACGGCGGTGAGGGCGCCGGGCTGGTGGTGCGCGACGCCCGGCAGGCCCAGCGCCACGACCTCTGGCTCGACATCCGGCAGGCCGGTCCGCCGGACCTGGAACGCCAGCTGTCGCGGCTGTGCGCCTGGGTGCTGCAGGCCGACGGACTGGGCCTGCGCTACGGACTGCGCCTGCCGGCTCGCGACATTCTTCCTGCCAGCGGCGAAGCGCACAAGCGCCATTGCCTGGAGGCGCTGGCCACATGCTGATGCCCGGCCTGGCCACGCTGCGAAGCCTGCCGCGCGACGGCCGCGACACGCTGTTCCTGCTGGCGGTGATCGCCTGGGTGCTGCTGCCGCAGGCAGGCCGGCTGCCGCTGTGGTGCAGCCTGGGGGCCGGCGCGGTGCTGCTGTGGCGCGGCTGGCTGGCGTTCAATGCCCGCGCCCTGCCCCGCAAGCGCTGGCTGGCGCTGCTGCTGGTCATGACGCTGGCCGCCACTCACGTCACGCACGGCACGCTGCTGGGGCGCGACGCCGGCGTGACGCTGCTGGTGGTGCTGATCACGCTCAAGACGCTGGAGCTGCGGGCCCGGCGCGATGCCTTCGTGGTGTTTTTCCTCGGCTTTTTCTGCATGCTGAGCAACTTCTTTTATTCGCAGTCGCTGCTGACCGCCGTCAGCATGGTGCTCGGGCTGCTGGGCCTGCTGACGGCGCTGGTCAATGCCCACATGCCGGTCGGCAAGCCGCCGCTGGCGCAGGCCGCCAAAACCGCCGGCGCCATGGCCCTGCTGGGCGCGCCCGTCATGCTGGTGCTGTTCGTGCTGTTCCCGCGCATGGCGCCGCTGTGGGGCGTTCCCAGCGACGCCATGACCGGGCGCAGCGGCCTGAGCGCCAGCATGGAAGTCGGCACCATCGCCACGCTGGCGCTGGACGACAGCATCGCCATGCGCATCAGGTTCGAGGGCGAGGCGCCGCCGCAGCGCGAGCTGTACCTGCGCGGGCCGGTGCTGTCCAGCTTTGACGGCCGGCAGTGGCTGCCCCTGCGTGCCAGCCTGCCCGCCCGCTATGCCCTGCCCGCCGACCTGCAGGTTTCCGGCCAGCCGGTGCCGTATGAAGTCACGCTGCAGCCGACCAACCGGCCCTGGCTGTTCGTGCTCGAAGCGGCGGCGCAAAGCCCGGTGCTGCCCGGCTACCGCAGTGTGATGCAGGACGACCTGCAATGGATCACCAACCGGCCCGTCACCGACCTGGTCCGCTACCGGGCCGTCAGCTACCCGCATTTCAGCCATGGGCCGGCGCAGCAGGTGCTCGGGCTGCAGGAGTTTGTCGACCTGCCGCCGGGCTTCAATCCGCGCACGCTGGCGCTGGCCGCCGACCTCCGGCGCGACCCGCGCTATGCGCAGGCCGGCGCCAGCGCGCTGGTGCAGGTGGCGCTGGACCGGCTGCGCACCGGCGGCTACAGCTACACGCTGGAGCCCGGCACGTATGGCCGCGACACCGCCGACGAGTTCTGGTTTGACCGCAAGGAAGGTTTTTGCGAGCACATTGCGTCAAGCTTCGTCGTCCTGATGCGCGCGCTCGACATACCGGCGCGCATCGTCACCGGCTACCAGGGCGGCGAGATGAACAGCGTGGACGGCTTCTGGGTGGTGCGGCAAAGCGACGCCCATGCCTGGGCCGAAGTCTGGCAGGCCGGGCGCGGCTGGATGCGCGTCGATCCGACCTCGGCCGTGGCGCCGGGACGCACCGGCGCCTTCCAGCGGCTGGCACCGCCCCGGGGCGCAGTGGCGCAGGTTTTCGGCAATTGGAGCCCCACCCTGTCGGCGCAGTTTCGCGCCACCTGGGAAGCGCTCAACAACGGCTGGTCGCAGTGGGTGCTCAACTACACCCAGGGCCGGCAGATGAACCTGCTGAAGGACATCGGCTTTGAATCCCCCGGCTGGGAAGACCTGGCCATGCTGCTGATCGGCGCCACCGTGCTGGCCAGCGTCGCCGGCGGCGGCTGGGCCTGGTGGGAGCGCAGCCAGCACGACCCGTGGCTGCGGCTGCTGGGCCAGGCGCGCAGGCGGCTGGCCCGGGCCGGCATCGACAGCACGCCCGCCACGTCGCCGCGCCAGTTGGCCAGTCAGGTGCTGCAACACTACGGCGCCCGGGGACAGCCGCTGCATGACTGGCTGATGCAGCTGGAAATGCAGCGCTATGCCGCCCCATCGGCCACGCCCAGGAGCCAGGCCCGGCAATTCGGCCTTCTGAACCGGCAACTTCGCCGCCTGAGCTGGCCTGCTTAAAATCAAAAAGCCTGATCGCCAGGCTAAACCCATACTTCCTTGCATGACACTCCAACCCCCGTTTCTCCGCTTCCAGCCGGCTGTCGTCCTGACAGCCTGCCTGCTCCTTGCAGCGTGCGCCGGCGACAAGAAGCCGATCCCTCCCAAGGTGGAAACCGAAACCGCCCAACCCCAACCCCAACCCCAACCACAGCCACAGCCACAGCCACAGACTCCACCAACCATCGAACAACCCCAGGCGCCATCGCAACCCCAGCCGCAAGCCCAGCCGCAGCCACCCGGCGGTTCCTACGCCGCCCGCCCCGACGTCATGGCATTTGCCGGCGAGCTGGCCAGCCGCCGCCAGCTCGACCCGCAGTGGGTGCGCCAGATCATGGGCCAGTCAAGTTTCAACCCCACGGTCTCGCGGCTGATGCAGCCGCCGGCCAAAACCTTTGCCAAGAACTGGCGCGTCTACCGCAGCCGCTTCATTGACCCGGTTCGCATTGCCGCAGGCGTGCGCTTCTGGAGGGCCAACGCGGCGACGCTGGAGCGCGCCGAAAAGGAATATGGCGTGCCCGCCGACATCATCGTCGGCATCATTGGCGTGGAAACCATCTACGGCCGCGACACCGGCAGCTTCCGGGTGATGGACGCGCTGATGACGCTGGCCTTTGATTTCCCCTCGAACCACCCGCGCGCCCAGGAGCGCAGCGCTTATTTCAGGGGCGAGGTCGAGGAATTCCTGGCCCTGCAAAGCCAGCGGCGAGCCAATCCCATGGACGCCAAGGGCAGCTACGCCGGCGCCATGGGCATGCCGCAGTTCATGCCGTCGAGCCAGGCCAGGCATGCGGTGGACTTCGACGGCGACGGCAGCATCGACCTGTGGAACAGCCCGGCCGACGTCATCGGCTCGGTCGCCAACTACTTCAAGGCCTACGGCTGGCAGAGCGGCATGCCGACCCACTATCCGGTGCGCTTCGACGCCAGCCGGCTGGACATGGACGCGCTGATGGCGCCCGACATTTTGCCGACCTTCGGCGTGGCCAGCTTCATGGCCAAGGGCGCGGTGCTCCAAGGCCCGGCGCTGGACCACAAGGGCCCGCTGGCGCTCATCGAACTGCTCAACGGCCCGGATGCGGCCAGCTATGTGGCGGGCACCGGGAACTTCTACGTCATCACCCGCTACAACTGGAGCAGCTACTACGCCATGGCGGTGATTGAACTGGGACGCGAAGTCCGGCAGCAACTTGACAAGGCGGCCGGGCGCCAGCGGTAGCCGGCTGAACCCTGCGGGCTGAACCCAGGTAGCCACGCGCTGCACACTGCGCGATGGAAAAAACGGAGCAAATTGATGCCGCAGGCCGCCACGAAAACCGTGGCATTTCACCCATCCTTGTTGGAGCACTGATGAGTACCTTGCGCAAGCGTGGCCCCACCATTCGGGATGTGGCACGGATGGCCGAAGTTTCAACCGCCACGGTGTCCAAGTTCATGAACGGCAGCCAACGCTTCAGTGCCGACGTTGAGGCACGGGTGTCGAAAGCCGTGAAGGAACTGGAATGGTCGCTCAATCCGATGGCCCGGGGAATCATGACAGGGCAAACCGGCAATGTCGGCATCGTCCTGCTGGACATCCGCAATCCGCATTTCACCAGCATGGTCAAGGGCGCGGCGCGCGGGGCTGCAGCGGCCAAGCTGAACCTGATCGTTGCCGATGCAGCCGAAACCAGGGCGCCCGAACTTGCCGTGCTCAAGGCGCTCGCACGAAGGGTGGACGGTTTGATTGTGAGCGCGCGGCTGCCCGGTCCCATCATCGATGCGCTGTTCGCGAGCAAGACACCTGTCGTGTTTTACGGGGGGCCCTCGCCGCGACCTGGCTATCACAGCGTGTGTTGCGACAACTACATGGCCGGGCGCATGCTGGGAAGCCATCTGCGTGACCGTGGGTTCCGAAAAATCAGCTATGTGGGATTTCCCATTGCGCAATGGAGCGCCGAACGCTGGCGTGGCGTGCAGGATGCCTTTGAAGGGGTGGATGCTTTTTTTAAAGAATACCAAGCCGCAGCGCCCGTGACGGAAGAAGGCGAGCGCCTGGCATCGATGGTGATGCTGTCCGGCGACATGCCCGATGCCGTCGTTGCGTTCAACGACCTCATGGCGCTGGGGCTTGTCGCCGAAGCGCGGGCGCTCGGCGTCAAGGTGCCCGGCCAGGTGGCCATCGCAGGCTTCGACAATACGGCCTATGGCCGGCTGCAGAACCCCTCGTTGACAAGCGTGGACATGATGAGCGAAGCCGTGGGCGAACTCGCGATGCAGCGCTTGACGGAAGTGATTCAGGGCACGCCAGCAAGCCACGGCAACGTACTCACGAGCCGCCTTGTAGTGCGCGAGTCCACATCCCCGGATTCCAGGGTAAATCCCTACTGAAGTTGCCTTGAACTTGATATTGTTATCGATAACAATTTGGACACCGACATAAGCCATTTTTTTTGAAATGGCAGTTAACCGGTTACTTGATGTATTGAAATGTTTTTAAGTCAAAAAGAAAAACTCAATGCATACCCAGCGTTTATTTCCAATTTCAAAAGTTAATCGGTTTATCTCTTTCTTGAACCCAGTTGCAGCATATGGTTTTTCAGGCCATGTTGCAGCGCTGTTTGCCACCTGGCGCGTCTTTTGGCGCATCGTCGCCCGCCCCTGACCCCCCGGCACCCGCCTCCCATTTTTTCACCGAGGAATCAACATGCGTAATCACCGTCTGAACAGAATCGCAAAAACCGTTCTCGCCGTTTCCCTGGCCGCCGCGTTTGCGGCTGGATGCGGAGGAGACGGCGACGACACCCGTCAACCGGAAGCACCTGTCGCCAATATTGACCAAATCCGCACGGTGACGCCACTTCTGAACAATTGGCGCTTCGTTTTTGATGAAAAGCTGTCTGATGAGCAGGTCCTGAACACGAATGCGTCCAACTGGTCCTCCGTCACGCTGCCGCACACCTGGAACGCGACCGATGCGGCCACGACGGCCCAGTCCACGCCGTCCACACCCCTGTATCAGCGCGGCATCGGCTGGTATCAACTGGAATTCGACGGCGGCGCCCCATCGACCGCGACGAAGTGGCTGCAGTTCGATGCGGCCAGCATCACGGCCGATGTCTGGTTGAATGGCGTCAAGCTGGGGCAGCACCGCGGGGCGTTCACCGCCTTTCGCTTCAATGTGACGGACGCGGTGAAACCCGGCAAGAACGTCCTGGTGGTGAAGACGGACAACAGAAGCGCGCTGCGCGATGGCGATCCCACGGCGATTGCACCCTTGAGCGGCGACTTCAACATGTCAGGCGGACTCTACCGGGGCGTCTCGCTCATCTCGACGGCCAGCAAGGCCCATATCGCACTGGGCGATCTCGGGGGACCCGGCGTCTACGCCAAGACGAACTCTGTCAATGGCACCAACGCCAGCGTGAATGTATTGGCCAGGCTGGAAAATGCGCTGCAGGTCGCCGGAACCTATGCCGTGACAGCGTCCTTGCTCGACAGCGAAGGCAAGGCCGTCAAGCAATCCGTGACCCGCTCGGTGTCGCTCAAGCCCGGCGAAAAGATCACGGTGTCGCAAGACCTGAGCATCACCAACGCCCGGCTCTGGCAGGGCCTTGCCGATCCCTACCTGCACAAGCTCGTGGTGGAGCTGAAGGATGGCGCGGGCACCACCATCGACAAGGTGGTGCAGGACTTCGGCATCCGTGAAATGCGTTTCGACGCCAACCAGGGCTTCTTCCTCAATGGCCGCAGGATGCCGCTGCACGGCGTCAACATGCACCAGGACGTGCTGGGCAAGGCATGGGCCATCTCCGAGGACGACACCAACCGCTCGTTCGAGCTGATCAAGGAGGTGGGCGCCAACACCTTGCGGATGGCCCACTATCCGCATTCGGACTACGCCGTGAAGCAGGCAGACAAGCTGGGCCTGGTCGTGATGGCCGAGCTCCCGCTGGTCAATGCCACCTCCGTCACCAGGCTGGCCGATCCCGAGACGACGGGCTTCGCGGAAAACGCCCGGCTTCAACTGCAGGAGCTGATCCGCCAGAAGTTCAACAGCGCGTCCGTCGGCATCTGGTCCGTCGGCAACGAGGTGCAAGGCGGCGACGACACCCAGAACAACGTCAAGGCACTGTTCAAAAGCCTGCACGACGTCGCCAAAGCCGAAGACCCCAGCCGCATCACGTCCCTGGCCAACCAGATCAACCGCAGCGGCGATGTGATTCGCCCCGATGCCATCACCCTGACGGGCGTGACCGACAGCTTCAGCGTGAACCGGTACTTCCAGTGGTACTACGGCCAGTCTGAAACGCAGCTCGGCGACAACCTGGACCAGATTCACGCGAGCACGCCGTCCCAGCCGATTGGCGTCACCGAGTACGGCGCCGGCAGCGGCCTGACGCACCAGACCGACAATGTCCGCGCGGGGCGCGTGTGCTCCAGCGACACGAGCGGCGCGACGCGGATCTGCTACCAGCCCGAAGGCTATGCCAACTACGTTCACGAAAAAGCCTACGAGCAAATGGTCCAGCGTCCCTACCTGATGGGCACCTGGCTGTGGAACATGTTCGATTTCGGCTCCGGCAACCGCCATGAAGGCGATGTGGGGCAGACCAACACCAAGGGCATCGTCACATTCGGCCGGGATGTCAAGAAGGACATTTTCTTTTTCTACAAGGCCAACTGGTCCCAGGCGCCGGTCACCTACATTGCCGAGCGCCGCCACACCAATCGTGTGTACAAGACAGCCCAGGTCAAGGTGTACAGCAATGCAGCGTCTGTGTCGCTTCAGGTGAATGGCGTGCAGGTGGCCCGGAAGTCGGCCGCTGAATGCCCGGTGCGGGTGTGCAATTTCGGCGAGGTGCCGATGACGGCCGGTGTCAACACCGTCACGGCCGTGGGCAACCATGGCGCTGAAAACGTCACCGATTTTGTCAACTGGAACCTTTCGGAAAAGCATGCAGCCAATGTCTACATTGCTGCGGGCCAGCTGGCGAGCGGGTTCGTTCCCAACGACACGCTGCTCGGCAAGAACGCTTATGGTTCGGACAACTACTTCCTCAATGGAGACCTTCCGCCCTTGTCCGGCCGAAGCACGGTCGGCCTTTCAGGCGCCATTGCCATCAATGGCCTGGGTTCCACGGTGATTCCCGAAACGGGCCGGGTCTGGGACATGTGGCGCGAGGGCCCGGACTTCAGCTATGAAATCCCCCTGGCCAACGGAAGCTACAAGGTCACGCTGGGGTTTCTGGAGCCCACCGCCACCGCTGTCGGCGCCCGGGTCTTCAACGTCAATGCGGAAGGCGCGCCAGCCATTGCGAATCTGGATATTTTCCAAAGCACCGGGGCGATCAGGACCGCCATGACAAGAACCTTCACGGTCAATGTCGCCGACGGAAAGCTCAACCTCGGTTTTGTTGGCGTCACCGGCAGGGCCATCGTCTCCAACATTGCCGTAGAGCGGCAGTAGGCAAAAAAGCTGCGGCCGGCGACAATCGTCGCCGGCCGCAGCCTTGGGCCGGGTTGGCCTGGGCAAGGTCGCGCCTCACCTCAGGATGCACCCCTTAGACCAGGAGCGATGAAATGAGCAAGACCACATGGAAGCCGCATCCCCCGCATGGCGAACTGAGCAGCCAGGACCGTGACGAACTGCCGGACAGCGCCTTTGCCTTTCCAAAGCAGCGCAAGGAACCCCTGACCGATGCGTCGCATGTCAGGAACGCATTGGCCCGCTTTGACCAGGTGCAGGGCGTGAGCGATGCCGAACGGGATGCGGCTTTCAAGAACATCCAGGCCGCCGCCGGGCACTTCGGCGTCGATGTGGCGGAAACGAGCTGGAAGGAACTCGGCAAACAACCCCACTCCCGCAAGCCGCCGCACGCATGATCGGACGGTTTTTTATCATAAAAACCGCCGTCTCCGCACTATCTACGGGCATTTATAGCTATATAAATAATAGCAATTTGCCGCATGGCCGTCACGCCACAAGACGCACCGTTCCGTCCAGTTCGACGACGAGTTCCGAGGCGATCAGGCGGTTCATGGCCTCGTTGACCCGCGCTTCGGCCTCTTCGGGGACACGGCCCATTCCCAGCAGCAGGCAGACCGAGCGCGCCGCAGCCTGCCGCGACGAAGCGCCGGCCTGCAGCAAGACATGGTGGGCCAGCGCGGCAAGTTCCTCCAGGCAGACCTCGTCCACATGGCGGCGCGAGGCGTCGCTGTCGCCGGCAATCCGGAACTGTTCCCAGGCCCCGGTGTCGGCACCGGCCGGCCAGTAGAAAATCGCATCTTCCTCGATGGTGCGCTCGAAGCGCTCGGGCGCCAGCGTCCTGAGCCGCTCCGAAACCTTCGCGCCAATGCGTTCGATGCCCCAGGCGCGGGCGACTTTTCGGAACAAGGCGCTTTCGGTCAGCGGGCCTTCGGCTTCGATCACATGGGCCAGGTTTTCAACCAGTTGCGCTGAAGCGCTGGCGTCATGAAACAGCAGCGGGTCGCCTGCGGGCAGGCTTGCCGGGCGGTAGACGGGCAAAGGCGCCGGCCCGGCGGCACTGGCATCAGGCGCTGTGGCTGATTGCATTGGACTTGCGTCCGGCGCCTGGACAGCTTCGCTGTCCGCAGGCGCTTCAGGGGCAGCCTGTGTCGGCGCGGGGAGCGGCACCATGCTGGCTCCCGGCGCTGCTTCCGGCAGGTCCAGCATGGCTTTCAGCCGCTGGCCGATTTTTTCAATCTCGCCTTCGGGGTCGAGCCACCAGTCGGTGGACCAGATGCGCAAAATGGTCCAGCCCAGGCTTTCCAGCACATGCTGGCGCAGCCGGTCGCGGTCGCGCGAGCTGGCGGCCGAATGGTAGGTGGCGCCGTCGCATTCGATGCCGGCCAGGTAGCGCCCCGGGGCGCGCGGATCGACCACGCCGATGTCCAGCCGGTAGCCCGAGCAGCCGACCTGCGGATGCACGTCCCAGCCCTGGCCGCGCAGCAGCCGGATCACCGCCACCTCGAACGGGCTGTCGGGCTCGCGGCCGGTCGGCAGGCTTTGCGCCACCAGCGCGCGGTAGCCCTGGATGGCAAATTCAAGGTAATGCTTGAGGTCGCGCACCCCGGCGGCGCGCACCCGGGCCAGGTCGATCTGCTCGGGCAGCAGCGTGCTGTAGATGACCACGGCTTCGCGCGCCCGCGAGATCGCGACATTGAGCCGGCGCTGGCCGCCCTCGCCATTGAGCGGCCCGAAGTTCATCATCGTCTTGCCGGCCGCATCGGTGCCGTAGGTGATCGAGAAAAAGATCACGTCGCGCTCGTCGCCCTGGACGTTTTCCAGGTTCTTGATGAACAGCGGCTCGCTGGCGCGCGCCGCAATGGCGCGGTCGAGTTCCGGGCTGGCGCGGCGCCGGGCATCGACCAGCGTCTCGATCAGCAGCTGCTGGGTCTGGTTGAAGGTCACCACGCCGAGCGTCAGGTGCTTTTTCTCCGCCGCCAGGTAATGCGCGGCGATGCCTTCGACAATCGCGTCGGCTTCAAGCCGGTTGGTGCGGCTGCCGCCCCGGTCGTACACGCCCTGGACGCGCTCGAAACGCACAGCGCTGTCGTTGGTGACCGGCGAGGGAAAGGTGACCAGGCTGGACTCGTAGTAGTTGACGTTGCTGAAGGTGATCAGGCTTTCATGCCGGCTGCGGTAGTGCCATTGCAGGCTCAGCCGGTTCATGCCGGCGCCCAGGCATTCGTCCAGAATGCTTTCCAGGTCTTCGACCTGCTCGTCGCCGCCTGACGCGCCGTCCGGGTCGCTGGACTTGCTGAAAAAGCTGGTCGGCGGCAGCTGCTTGGGGTCGCCCACCACCACCAGCTGCCGGCCCCGGGCAATGGCGCCGATGGCGTCCCACACCGGAATCTGCGAGGCTTCGTCGAACACCACCAGATCAAACGGCGCATAGCCGGCGTCCAGGTACTGCGCCACCGACAGCGGCGACATCAGCAGGCAAGGCTTGAGCCGGGGCAGCAGCGTCGGCAGGCCGTGCACCAGCTGGCGCACCGGCATCTGCCGGCGCTGCTTTTGCAGCTCGCGCCGCAGCCGGCCCAGTTCGCTGTCGGGGCCGACCGTGTCGCCGGAAATCGACGGGATGCGCCCGGAGAGCATGGCGACGATGTACTGCGCGGTCAGCGTCTGGAAGCGGGCGTCAAGCTCGCGGAACTCGCGTATCTTGCGCGCCTGGTCGGCGCTGGAAAAGCCGCGCAGCAGCGGGTCCTGGTCGATGATTTTCTTGAGCCACCAGCTGCGGTAGCTGAAGCTGAAATGCGGCACCACCTCGCCCAGCGGCACGGCGCCGCTTTCCAGGCGGGCGACCAGCGCCTGCAGGCCGTGGTCGATGGCCTGCGCCCGGACGTGGCGCCAGAGGCACCAGGGCTGGAGCTGCCGGCGGCTGGCCTGCCAGGCGCCCAGCACGCCCTGGATTCGCGCCAGCGCGGCGCCGGCGCCTGGCGGGCCTTGCAAGGGCTCGACCGGCTGCGCCAGCGCGGCCAGCGCATCGAGTTGCCGGCTGAATTCACGCCAGGCGCCCCGGTACGCCAGCAGCGCACGGCCGGCAGCGCCCTCGGCGGCCAAGGCCGTCCGGCCGCCGGACACCAGCGGCGCCAGCGCCTGGTGCAGGGGCGCGGCCCGCGCCAGGTCAGCGCCGGCCACCTGCGTGACCGCTTCGGCGAACTGCCTGGCCCACTGTTCATGGCCGGCCAGGCTGGCCCAGTCGGTCGCCAGGCCGGCATACGATTCCTGCAGCAGCGCCTCGGCGTCGGGCTGCATCGCGCGCAGCGCCCGGTCTTCCTCGTTCAGCGCGGCCAGCGGCGCCAGCAGCGCCTGCACGTCGGCATCGAGCGGCCGCTGGCCGTCGCTGCGAAAGCCGCTCAGGCGGCCGGTGATGGCCCGCTGCGCCAGCATCTTCTTCGGCCACCAGTCGGAGCGGGCCTGCGCCCATTGCGCCTGCAGCTCGGCCGCATCGAGCGTGGCAACCTGTTCGGTCCAGCCGGTGCCCACCTGCTGCCAATGCCGGTTGCGCGCCAGTCCATGCTGCGCCAGCGCATGCACCCGGGCGCGGGCGGCGGGCTCATGCGCCTGGCCCGCCAGGCCGGCAGGCACGCCGGGGGCCCGCAGCAGCACATCGGCCAGATCGTCCAGCGCGGCATGCGCTGGCAGGCTCAGGCCGGTAGCCGGCTGTCCGGTCAGGGCTTCGAGCGCACGGGTTGTTTCCTGCAGCGACGCGATGGCGGCATCCAGCGACCGGGCGGCGCCCAGCAGTTCGTCCTGCCATGACGGCGACCAGTCGGTCTGGCCCACCAGGGCGAGCGGATGCGCCTGAAGCGCCGGCAGCGCGCCGGCCAGCGAGGCCATGCGCCGGACGGTTTCCTCCAGCCGGTCCAGGGCCGCCCGGTCATGCGTGAGCGGGTCGGCCCACGGCATGCTGGTGGCCTCCTGGCCGGTGTGCGCGATGCAGATGCCGGTGGACTCGAAGACGGTGAAGCCGTTGGGGTATTGACGGTGCAGCGAATCGACCAGCCCGTTGAGCATTTGCCGCAGCTGGCCCAGCCGGTCGGCCTCGCGCGCCCAGTCGTCGGCGGTGCGCACGGCGCTGATGGCCAGCGATTGGCCGAGTTGCTGGAGCACGTCGGTTTTCCGTGCCTTTGATGAATGCAGCTCCAGGCAGAACGGACCCAGGCCGATGCTGGAAAGGCGCCGGTGCACCACTTCGAGCGCGGCCATCTTTTCCGACACGAACAGCACCGTCTTGCCCTTGGCCAGGCTGTGCGCGATCAGGTTGGTGATGGTCTGGCTCTTGCCGGTGCCGGGCGGGCCTTCGAGCACCAGGTCGCGGCCGGCATCGACCGCGCAGATCGCCTTGAGCTGCGACGAGTCGGCCAGCAGCGGCGCCAGGATGTCCTGCGGGCGGTGGGTGGCGTCGAGCCGGTCGAATTCGCCGGGCGTGCCTTCGCGGGGAAAGGCTTCGCCCGGATTGTCGATCAGGTGCCGGACAACGCGGTTTAGCCTGAGCTGCCCGGTGCGGTCCTGCAAATCCTTCCACATCAGGTACTTGGTGAACGAGAAAATACCCAGGTGCGCCTGCTCCAGCACTTCCCACTGGGCAATTTCGCGCACCGCCAGCCGGAACGACTGCAGCACCTGGACCACGTCAACGCCCTTCTCGTCCGAAGGCACCGCCTCCAGGCCGGCGACCTTCAGCTCGAAGCTGGTCTTGAGCAGGTGCAGCAGCGTCGGGTTGACGATGGCCTCGTCGTCATGGCGCACCAGGCGAAAGCCGCTGCGCACCGACTGGCGCTGTAGCGTGACCGGAATCAGGAGCAGCGGCGCCAGGTGCACCGCCTCGGAATTGTCGGCCTCGGTCCAGCGCAGCAGGCCGATCGCCAGGTAGAGCGTGTTGGCGCCGCCCTCCTCCAGCCCGGTCCGGGCGGCGCTGAAGACCGCCAGCAGGTTGGCGTCGAGCGCGTCCTTCGACGCCCGCGCCAGCAATTCCCGGTTGCCCAGGGCTTCGAGCGCCATGTCGTCCAGCGGCGTGCTGCCGGCGCGCTGGGTATGCACCTGGGCCATGCGCGGGTCGGCACCTTCCATCAGTTCGGGCAGCGGCCGGATCTTGAATTCGGCGCCGTCGGCCAGCGCGTCTTCCAGCCGGGCCAGGTCGGGCGCGACGAACTGCAGCGTGGCCTTGGACGGTTTGAAATTGAGCAACCGGTTGCGCAGCGTCAGGTCGAGCAGCCGGGATTTCCAGGTGGACAGCCGGCCCTCGGGCGTGTCGTCCGCGCGCGCATCGAGCGGCGCCAGCGAATCGGCGTCGAGCGGCGGCAGCGGCGGCATCGCTTCGATGGCCGCCGGCGCGGCTTCGGGCAGCGCCTCGCCCGGCACGGCGGGAAGCGCGCGCGACGGCAGCGGCCTGATCTGCGCTTCGCGGGCGCGGTGGATGTCGACGGCATAACGAAAGCTGGCGCCCTCAAGCAGCTGGGCATGGCCCTGCTCCATGGCAATTCGCAGCGAAGGCCGGTCTCCAGCATGCCGGGCCACGCCGGTGGTTTCAAACACCAGCAGTTCGCCGCTGTCGACGCGCTTGCGGATCGCCTGCACATCATCGACCAGCACATCGGCAAAAGACGCCGGATGCAGCCAGACGCCGACCCAGGCATGGCCTTCCTTGAGCAAAACGACCGGTCGCAGGCCGGCCTGCTCCAGGCAGGAAGCAAACAGCATCGCCAGGTCCAGGCAGGTGGCGACGCGCGCCTCCAGGATGCGGTCGGGCGTGCGGATTTTCTGGCCGTCGCTGCCAAAGGAAGCCGGCGGCTCGACGTATTCAAGGTTTTCCGCCGCGATCGTGCTGTAGATGCCCGACACCTGTTTCCAGACGGCATCGCGGCTTTTCGACTGGTAGCCGTTCATCGACAGCTCGGGATGGGTGGCGCGCAGCAGCCGCGACGCCTTGCCGATCAGGCCGTCCACCGCCGGGTGGTTGGGCATGCAGAAAGCCGCCAGCAGTTCGGGCAGCGCCCGCGTTCCGGCCCACTGGTCATAGGCCAGGACCTGCACGGCGCGGCTGGCGCTGGCCAGGGCCAAGCCGCCGGCTTCGGCCACGACGTGCACGCTGGCATGGACCGACTCCTGCAAATCGGCCAGGAAATCATGGTCCGGCAGCAGGTCCAGCGGCGAGATGCGCCGGGTTTCGCCCGCGGCCAGCCTGTCGAAACGCAGCGCCAGGCCGCGGGCGAAGGCGGGGTTGCACGCAAGGGTCACCACCAGTTGCTCGATCGCCACCGGCTGCAGGTTGGTCAGGCGAAGCGCGCGCACCACCGGCACGGCATTCTGGATCGCGGCATAACCGGTCGTGGCGTCGGCTTCGATGTCGATCCGGATTTTTTCTTCGATGGGGGCAAGGGTCGTGGGCGCCGTCGCGCCGTCCATGGCCACGGGTTCATTGTGCAAATAGCTCATCAAGACTCAATTTTTCCGGGGGTTTTTTCACGGGGCGACTGTCCCGAATTCAGGGGCTGTCCGCGCAGGCGCGGGACAGCCGGATTATGGGCGAGTTGCCTTGTGAAACCGGTTGCCGCAAATGCAACCGCAGGAAACAGCAGCCGTCACCCTGCCGTTGCTGGCGCTGTACGATGCGGGCGCGGCCATGCCGCCCATTCCACAACGAAGACAAGGGAAATCACATGTTCCAGGCCCTGCTACTGACCAAGAATCCGGAAGGCGCCACGCTGGCGGAGATCACTGCCCTTGACGAGGCGCAGCTGCCCGAGGGCGAGGTGCTGGTCGGTGTGGCGTATTCGACCGTCAACTACAAGGATGCCCTGGCGATCACCGGCACGTCGCCGGTGGTGCGCAAGTTCCCGATGGTGCCGGGCATCGACTTCGCCGGCAGCGTGCTCGACAGCAATGACGCCCGTTTCAAGCCCGGCGACGCGGTGCTGCTCAACGGCTGGGGCGTCGGCGAAAGCCACTGGGGCGGGCTGGCGCAAAAGGCGCGGGTCAAGGCCGACTGGCTGGTGCCCATGCCCCGGGGCATGGATGCCCGTCAGGCCATGGCCATCGGCACCGCCGGCTACACCGCGATGCTGTGCGTCATGGCCTTGCAGGACCGAGGCGTCACGCCCTCGGCCGGACCGGTCCTGGTGACGGGCGCGAACGGCGGCGTCGGCAGCATCGCCATCGCCCTGCTCGCGCGCCTGGGCTTCGAGGTGCATGCCTCGACCGGCCGGATGGCCGAGGCCGGACACCTGAAGCAGCTCGGCGCCGCCGAGCTGATCGACCGCGCCACGCTGAGCGCGCCGGGCAAGCCGCTGCAAAAAGAGCGCTGGGCCGCCGCCGTGGACAGCGTGGGCAGCCACACGCTGGCGAACATCTGCGCCAGCCTGAAATACGGCGGCACCGTGGCGGCGTGCGGCCTGGCGCAGGGCATGGACCTGGCGACCAGCGTGGCGCCGTTCATTTTGCGCGGCATCACCCTGGCCGGCGTGGACAGCGTGCAGGCGCCGATGGCGCGGCGGCTGGCGGCCTGGGAGCGGCTGGCGCGCGAGTTGCCGGCCGACTTGCTGGAAGCCAACACCGAAACCATTGCCCTGCACGCCGTGGCCGCGCTGGCACCGCGCCTGCTGGCGGGGCAGGTGCGCGGCCGGGTCCGCGTGAACCTGGGCGACCTGGGCGCCTAGGCGGGTTGTGGCCATCAGCCCGCGCCCGTGAAGCCCGCAGGCGCTGCGCGCTTGCACTGTCATTCATCTTCCATCACAAGGAGCATGCAACATGTCAGACAATGCAAACCGCCGCGAATTCCTGGCCAAAACGGCTGCGGTGCTGGCCGCAGGAAGCTCGGTCGCGGCCTGCGGTGGCCGGGACGATGAAACGCCGCCGCCAGCGCCCGGCGTTCCGCCGGCAGCCGCCCGGTTCAGCTATGGCGTTGCCAGCGGCGACCCGCTGGCCGACCGGGTGATGCTGTGGACGCATGCCCAATTCGCCGACAGCAATGCCGCCGTGCCGCTCGCCTGGCAGGTGGCCAGCGACCCCGGTTTCACCGCCATCGTCAGTTCAGGCCAGGTCGAGGCGCTCGAAGCCAACGGCTTCACCGCCAAGGCCGACGCCACCGGCCTGGCGCCGGGCGCCACGTATTTCTACCGCTTTCGCGACGCGCTTGGCACGCTGTCGGCCGTGGGCACGACCCGCACCCTGCCGGCTGCCGGTGCATCGTCGGTCAAGCTGGCGGTGTTTTCCTGCGCGCTGTACCCGCAGGGCTTTTTCAACGTCTATGCCGACGCCGCGCGGTCCGATGCGCTGTATGCGCTGCACCTGGGCGACTACCTCTACGAGTATGGCGCCGGACCGGCCCAGTTCGGCAACCAGGATGCGGCGGCACTGGGCCGCGTCGTCGTGCCGGCCAGCGACCTGGTCAGCCTGGCCGACTACCGGCAACGCTATGCCCAGTACCGGTCGGATGCCGACCTGCAGGCGCTGCATGCCAGGATGCCGTGGATCGCGCTCTGGGACGACCATGAATTCGCCGACAACGCCTACACCGACGGCGCCTTGAACCATCAGCCAGCGACCCAGGGCGACTGGCAGACGCGCAAGCTGGCGGCAGCCCGGGCCTGGCACGAATGGATGCCGGTTCGCACGCCCGACCCGGCCAACCTGCTGAAGATCTACCGGCGCTTTGACTTCGGCAGCCTGCTGACGTTGCACCTGGTCGACAGCCGCATCGAAGGACGCGACCGGCAGTACAACAGCTTTGGCGACAGCGACGGCGGCCTGGGCCGCTACCTGGCAGGCCTGCTCCAGAGCAACGGCGTGCTGCGCGATGCCTCGCGCCGCAAGATCAGCGCCGAGCAGCAGGCCTGGCTGGCCAGCGGCCTGGGCGCATCGACCGCCGCCTGGCAATTCCTGGGCAACCAGGACATCATGGCGCGCCTGTGGGTGCCGGCGTCGGTGCTGCGCAAGCTGGCGGCCGCGCAGCTGCAGCCATCCCCCTCCGCGCTGGAGGAAGTGGCAGCAGCCACCCAGGAATTCCTGCAAGCCCGGGCCACCCGCGCCAGCGCGGGTTCAGGCGGCCTGAGCCTGGCGCAAAGAGCGCTGCTCGACCCGGTCTTGAACCCGCGCCTGCCCTACAACCTGGATGCCTGGGACGGCTACCCGGCCAGCCGCGATTCCCTGCTCACCGCCGTGAAGAACCTGAACCAAAAGCTGGTGGTGCTTTCGGGCGACTCGCACAATGCCTGGTTCTCACGGCTGACCACGCTGGCCGGGGAACGGGTCGGAGTGGAATTTGCCGGCAGTTCGGTCACTTCGCCCGGCCTGGAGAGCGCCGGCCTGGGCGCACTGGCGGCGTCCATCGACGGCAGCGCGCTGGCGGCGCAGCTGGGGCCTTCGGTCGTGGGTGCCGGGCTGGGCCTGGTGGACGACACGGCTTATGCGCAAACCACCCGCCGGGGCTACCTCCTGATGACGGTGACCGCCGCCAGCGTCAGGGGCGACTATGTGTTTGTCGACACCGTCAAGTCCCGGACCTTCGAGTCCGGCATCGGCAAGTCCATCACGGTGCTGAATTCGGGCGACGTCAGCTACGCCTGAAGCATGGCCGCAGCGCAGGTCCGCGCCAGGCTCAGGCCGGCTCGATGGTGATGCTGACGGTCATCGACTCCTCGCCGCCGCCATGGCGCACGCCCTTGCTCGGCGGGCAGGCGCTGTAGTCGGTGCCCATCGCCAGGCGCACATGGCGCTCGTCGATCATGCAGCTGTGGGTGACGTCAATGCTGACCCAGCGCCGCCCGGCCACGTCCAGGCAGACATCGGCCCAGGCATGGCTGGCCAGGTCGGGTTCGTTGGCGGCATAGAAATAACCGCTGACGTAGCGCGCCGGAATGCCCAGACTGCGGCAGACGGCCACCATCACATGCGCCTGGTCCTGGCACACGCCGGCGCCGGACTCGAACGCCTGCTGCGCCGTGGTGGTGACATTGGTGCTATTCTTTTGATAGCTGACAGCGCCCGCCACACCTGCGGCCAGCGCCAAAATCGCTTGCAAATCGGCTTTTCCGCCGGGCGCCGCAGCCGGGATGAAGCGGCGGCCGAACTCGGCCAGGCCCGGATGCGGCCGGGCCAGCGGCGACTCGCGCAGGTAAAGCTGCGGCAGCGGCATGCCTTGCGCGTCGGTGAATTCGGCAACGCCCAGGGTTTCCACATGGCCGGCGGCGTTCACCAGGCTCCAGCGCACGTTGTCGGCCACCTCGCCGACAAAGGTATAGGAATGGATGCTGTTGCCAAAGGCGTCGCTCTGGGCAAACAGCTTTTCAGGCGCGCCCAGGCTCCAGAAATTCACCGTCTGCCCCGGCCCGCTCAACGGCGTGAGCCACAGCGTCTGCAGCGCATAGCGCAAGGGCTCGGTGTAGCGGTAGTCGGTGGTGTGCTTGATGTGCAGCTTCATCGCAAGGCCTTTGCAGCGGTGCCGGCCGGCACCGCGCTCAACGGGTGACCGGAACCAGGAATTCCCGGCTGATGTGCGCGCCCAGTTCGTTGACCCGGTCCAGGAACTGCATCAGGAAGGCATGCAGGCCGGCCGACAAAATCTCGTCGATGCGGGCGTACTGCAGGTCCGAGCGCAGCTTGCCGGCGCGGCGCTGGGTTTCGCTGAGCGGGTCGCTGGTGACCATCGACAGGTTGGTGATCAGCTCGTTCAGGCAGGCCAGCAGGGAGCGCGGCATGTCCGGGCGCAGGATCAGCAGCTCGGCCACGCGCTCGGGCTTGATGACGTCGCGGTACACCTTGCGGTAGACCTCGAAGGCCGACACGCTGCGCAAGATGGCGCTCCAGTGGTAGAAATCGTGCTCCTGCTCCTCCTCGCCGGCCACGCTGGGGAAGTCGCTCTGGATGGCATGGAATTTCACATCGACCAGCCGGGCGGTGTTGTCGGCCCGCTCCAGGAAAGTGCCCACGCGCAGGAAATGAAAAGCCTCGTCCTGCAGCATGGTGCCCGAGGTCACGCCGCGCGACAGGTGCGAGCGGAACTTGACCCATTCGAAAAACTTGCCCGGGTCGCGCTCGAAGTCGCCGTTGCGCAGCATGCGGATGACTTCGAGGTAGGTCTGGTTCTGCGTTTCCCATACTTCGGTGGTCAGCGTGCCGCGCACGGCGCGCGCGTTTTCACGGGCATTGCGCAGGCACGACACGATGCTGGACGGGTTTTTTTCATCGCGCACCATGAAGTCCATCACATCCTGGGCATTGATGCTTTCGCCGTAGCGCGCCG
>JAQGMN010000295.1 GCA_028292345.1 Polaromonas sp.
CTGATCCCCGGCACGGTCGGCGCCGCGCCGGTGCAGAACATCGGCGCCTACGGCCTGGAGATGGCCGACCGCTTCGATTCGCTCGACGGCGTCGACCTGGTGACCGGCCTGGGCATCACGCTGAACCGCGCGCAATGCCTGTTCGGCTATCGCGACAGCGTGTTCAAGCACGTGCTCGCCGGCAAGGCGATCATCACGCGCGTGCGCTTCCGGCTGCCGCGGCCCTGGCAGCCGGTGCTGGGTTATCTCGAGCTCGAACGCAAGGTCGCCGAGACGGGCATCGCGGAACCGTCGCCGCGCCAAGTCCACGACTGGATCTGCGGCATCCGCCGCGCCAAGCTGCCGGACCCGGCGGTGATCGGCAACGCGGGCAGCTTCTTCAAGAACCCGATCGTCAGCGAGGACCAGTGCCGCGACATCATCGGCCGCGACCCGCACGTCGTGCATTATCCGATGGCCGACGGCACCTTCAAGCTCGCGGCCGGCTGGCTGATCGACGCCTGCGGCTGGAAGGGCAAGTCCATCGGCAATGCCGGCGTGTATGAAAAGCAGGCGCTGGTGCTGGTCAACCGGGGCGGCGCTGCAAATCCCGTCACCGGCGGCGAGGTGATGACGCTGGCCAAGGCCATCCAGACCAGCGTCTATGAGCGCTTCGGGTTGCGGCTGGAACCCGAGCCGGTGGTGGTCTGAACCTCAGGCCAACCCTGCCCACAGCCCGCCTGTTTCAGGCTGCTAGAGCAATGCGCTGAACAGCGCGGCCAGCCGCTCATGCAGCTTTTCGCGCAGCGGCCGGCCCTGCCATGCCGCCAGGGTGATGCGCCGCGCAAGCCGCAGGTCTTCTTCAAATACCTGCGTCTGGCGCCTGGCAAAAGCGGTGTCGTAGATGTTGAGGTTGGCCTCGTCGTTCAGGCGAAACGAGCGCATGTCGAAGTTGGTCGAACCCACCGAGGTCATGAGTCCGTCCACGATCATCAGTTTGCAGTGAAACATCGTGGGCTGGTATTCGTGGATTTGCACGCCGGCCTCCAGCAGCGGCCCCCACAGCCCCCGCGAGGCGCGGCGCACCGTGGCTTCATCGGTGTGCTTGCCCGGCAGCAGGATGCGCACCCGCACGCCGCGCTCGACCGCGCTCACCAAGGCCCGGCGGGTGATGTTGTCGGGCACGAAGTAGGCGCTGCACAGCTCGATGCTGCGGGTGGCCGCCGTGATGGCGATCAGGTACATCATCTGCATGCTCTCGCTGCCGCCATTGGGCGAACTGGCGAACATCTGCGCGCTTTGTCCGCCCACCGGCTCCAGCGGCGGGAAATACCCGGCCCCATGCAGCACCTTGCCGGTCGACTTGGCCCAGTTGTCCAGCATCACGCTTTGCATCTGGGCGACGACGGGGCCTTCCACCCGGTAGTGCGTATCGCGCCAGTGATCGGGGTCCTGCGCATGACCGGTCCACTGCGGCGCAATGCCCACGCCGCCAGTGAAGCCGATGGTGCCATCGACGATCATGAGCTTGCGGTGCGTGCGGTTGTTCATGCGGCTCAGGTTGTACCAGCGCAGCGCATGAAAGCGCTCGACTTGCACGCCTGCGTCCGTCATCGTGTCGATGAGGTTGCTGTTCATCCTCGCGCTGCCCACCCAGTCCAGCAGCACATGCACCTTCACGCCGGCGCGGGCGCGTTCAGCCATGGCCTCGGCAAATTCCCTGGCAATGTCGCCGGACCAGTAGATGAAGATTTCGAACAGGATGGTCTTGCGCGCCCCGCGGATGGCTTGCAGCATGGCGGGAAAGATGCTGTCGCCATTGATCAGCTCCGTTGCCTTGTTGCCCTCCAGGATGGACGGCCCCAGCAGCAGGCCCATCGAGCGCATGAACTGCGGGTCATCGGCTGCATACAAATGCTCGATGTCGGTCTCGACCTTGCGCTCGGGCACGCTGAAATTGACCAGCACCAGGCCGACGAGCACCGTCAGCAGGACTGTCACGAGAACCGTCAACACAATCTCCACCATGAAACTCCTTTTGGACAAGGGTGTCCAGTGAACCGGCAGCAGCAAAGTGTGCCAGCTTCCTGATGAGGTTACGCCCGGAGAAAGTGCAAAATTTTCAAGCCCTGGCCGTCAGGACGGCAGGAAAAGGCAGGGCAGGTGCAAAACGCAGTGCTTTTGCGCCAGAAAGTTGCTGCCTTAGGAGTAAAAACCGCCTTTTGCGCACGGCTGGCGTGCACAAAAAGCTATAAATTCAGTAGCAGACCTGTCAGTCGTCTTGCCGGCCGTGATCAAAGGCCGGGGCCTCAATCCTCTGGCTGCTCGCCCTTGTCGCCCGACAGCCTGAGCAAATCCCCGCCCGTCCCCAGCGACAGCACGCCGCTTTTCGCATAGATGCCCAGCTTGGCCCGCGTGTCCACGATGTCCAGGTTGCGCATGGTCAGCTGGCCGATGCGGTCCAGCGGCGTGAACGCGCCTTCGACCTTTTCCATGCTCAGGCGCTCGGGCTGGTAGGTCAGGTTGGCGGATTCAGTGTTCAAAATCGAATAGTCATTGCCCCGGCGCAGTTCGATCGTGACCTCGCCTGTGATGGCGCTGGCGACCCAGCGCTGGGCGGTTTCGCGCAGCATGATGGCTTGCGAGTCGAACCAGCGGCCCTGGTACAAGAGACGGCCCAGGCGGCGGCCGCTGTCGCGGTACTGCTCGATGGTGTCCTCGTTGTGGATGCCGGTGACCAGCCGCTCGTAGGCGATGAACAGCAGCGCCAGGCCGGGCGCCTCGTAGATGCCCCGGCTCTTGGCCTCGATGATGCGGTTTTCGATCTGGTCGCTCATGCCCAGGCCGTGGCGCCCGCCGATGCGGTTGGCTTCCAGGATCAGCTCGACCAGGTCGGGGAATTCGACGCCGTTGAGCGCGACCGGACGGCCTTCCTCGAAGCGCACCGTGACTTCTTCGCGTTTCACCTCGACCTCGTCCTTCCAGAAGGCCACGCCCATGATCGGGTTGACGATCTTCATGCTGCTCCCCAGATGCTCCAGGTCTTTGGCCTCGTGCGTCGCGCCCAGCATGTTCGAGTCGGTCGAATAGGCTTTTTCGGCGCTCATCTTGTAGCCGAAGCCGGCCTGCGTCATGAACTCGGACATTTCGGCGCGACCGCCCAGCTCGTCGATGAACAGCTGGTCCAGCCAGGGCTTGTAGATCTTGAGCGACGGGTTGGTCAGCAGGCCGTAGCGGTAGAAGCGCTCGATGTCGTTGCCCTTGTAGGTGCTGCCGTCGCCCCAGATGTTGACATCGTCTTCCTTCATCGCCGCCACCAGCATGGTGCCGGTCACGGCGCGGCCCAGCGGCGTGGTGTTGAAGTAGGTCACGCCGGCGGTGGTGATGTGAAAGGCGCCGGCCTGCAGCGCGGCCAGGCCCTCGGCGGCCAGCTGGCTGCGGCAGTCGACCAGCCGCGCCTGCTCGGCACCGTACTGCATCGCCTTGCGCGGAATGTCTTCATAGTCCGGCTCGTCGGGCTGGCCCAGGTTGGCGGTGTAGGCATAGGGAATCGCGCCCTTGAGCTTCATCCAGTGCAGCGCGGCGCTGGTGTCGAGACCGCCGGAAAAGGCAATGCCGACCTTCTGGCCGATGGGGAGGTTTTGGAGAATGGTGGCCATGGAGTGGGTGTTCTTGCGTGAGGAATCGGAAGGGTCAGGCGAAATGGCAGATGTAGTGGTAGGCGTCGCAACCGGGCGCGACGCGGATGTCGAATTTCGAGTTGCCGGGCACGCTGAAGGATTCGCCGGCGGACGAGCGTGTCCACTCGTCGCTGCCCGCCAGCTTGTATTCGCAGGCGCCGCCCACGCATTCCATGGTCTCGGCCGCGCCCGTGTTGAACGTCAGGCTGGCCGGCAGGATCACGCCGACGGATTTCTTCGTGCCGTCC
>JAQGMN010000378.1 GCA_028292345.1 Polaromonas sp.
GGAGATGCCTATCGTGTATCAGGGCGTGAAGATCGACAACATCGAAGGCATGGCCTGGGGTCCGCGCCTGCCCAACGGCCACCGCACCTTGGTGCTGGTGGCCGACAACAATTTCGCCGACAACCAGATGACGCAGCTCATGGCCTTCGAGGTGCTGCCGAAGTAGGGCTTGCAAGGCCTTTCAAGACTTGGAATTTGGTCTGCGCGTCCGTAGCATAGCTCGCGGGCATGAAGAAATTACTGATAAAGGCGATTTATCGGTGGTTAAAACAGCAAGGCTAAAAACCATGAGCTGGCCTGAAAAATTAGGAGGGTCATTGCTCGTCTCAGAAAGCTTTGTATCTGCTTCACCGGTGCCTTTGCTTCAGCGGCGCTTTTAGCAGCACGCGAGAAAGTCTTACACCTCCAAGCCTGAGCTTTTTGTCCCAAAAAGTGCGGCTCACCAAGTTTTCTGGCTGATAACTTACGGGAACACGTGTCACGCAAGTGCCATTGAACTGACATTACTTCGTCACTCCGGGCACCCAAAATTCTTTCATTCCGGTGTGGAATTCGTCACTGAGTTCAATATGAAACCCACCAGCCAGCTTGAAAAATGTATCGCTCGCGCCAATGGCGCCAGCATTCACGACTTACATAGTCGTGCCATGAATGCGGCCCTTCGCCAATTGAGCTTTACGCCGCTCCAAGCCCTTTAAAAAGGGCTTTTTACAACTCTTCCGGTTGGGGCTGACTGGAAGGGATCTGTGTGATTGCCCCGTCAACCAAGGACTCTTGCCATGAAAGAACTGCCCACTCCGACTTTTGCCTTTTCGCCAGTTGAAATGCCTCGGAGGTCACTTCATCGAACCCCTCATGAACGCATTTCAATCCCTGTGGAGCCGAAGCCAGCCCCGTGCATTGGAAAAATTTCGGTTGGCTGGGCCCGGAATCAAGATGAGGTCCGAGAAGCGCAGCGGCTGAGATACCAAGTGTTTGCACTGGAAATGGGGGCCAATTTGTCCCAGGTGCTGCCTATGCATGATGTTGATGTGTTCGACGACTACTGTGAGCACCTGTTGGTGCGTGATACGACCAGCCGGGAGGTGATCGGCACCTACCGGGTGCTCACCCCGGCGCAGGCCAAGCGCGCGGGCGGTACCTACAGCGACACCGAGTTTGACCTGGCCAGGCTACAACTCCTGCGTGAGCGCATGGTTGAGCTGGGCCGCAGTTGCGTGCATGCCGATCATCGTCATGGCGGTGTGATTCTCGCGCTCTGGGGCGCACTGGCCGAGTTCATGACCCGCAATCGGCTTGATACCATGATTGGTTGCGCAAGCATTCCCATGCAGCACAACGGGGTGCTGGGCGGTCATGCAGCTGCCAGCATCTGGCGCCAGGTCAAACAAACGCACCTGGCCGCTATCGACTACCAGGTCACCCCGCGCCTGGCTTTGCCGGTCGAGCAGCTTGACGACTCTTTGGTGGTCGAGCCGCCCGCATTGATCAAGGGCTATTTGCGTCTAGGAGCCAAGGTGCTTGGTGCGCCAGCATGGGACCCGGATTTCAATTCGGCGGATTTGCCGATGATGATGCGCATTGCAGATTTGCCAACGCGCTATTTAAAGCATTTTTCGGTACGAACGGTGCTGGATTGATGGCGTTGCATGCACCGCAAAAGCAACTGGTTTTGCTGCCATCATGATGACTGGCTCCAGTTAACACGTCAGCAATTGCCGTGGCCTGGAAGCCACGAACAACAGGCAAGCCGACTTCAACAATCAGTTCTGCGCGCGCCAGGCCCGATAACGGGAGCGCTGTAAGGCAAGAAATTCGGCAAAGCCTAGCGTGATGTTGATGCACAGCACCATCAACTTGAAACCCATTTTGGAAGCGTTGAGATGTCCAATCATTTTTCGAGCCTGGAACGCTTGGCGTCATCCAGGCAGATCCAGGAAATGCTAAAAATCCAGTCAAGTTTCTTTGGTAAATCAAACAGTTTCCAAAACATGGTGGAATCCTTGGCGTGAGGAATGACTTGCAAACGATAGCCGCTTCATATGACGGTTTTGCGTCAGCTTGCGTCTTGTCTCGCCTGACCCACCTTCCTGATGTCCGCAAGTTATGGATACGGTACCGGCTTTCAATGAATTTTGAACTCCGTCATTTTCGGTCCCACGGTGCGTGAATCTTCTTTACCCGAGCTGTCTGCGCTTGAAAGCGTCATTGAACAGGGCGGCTCGCACTTGCACGTCAGGCTGTTGCGCAAGGTGTCGGGGCCAGGCGCATCGCACTATCCCATTTATGCGATTGCCTTGGGCAACCCCAGTCCAGACACACCATCGGTTGGTTTTTTTGGCGGCGTGCACGGCCTTGAGCGCATCGGTTCCCAAGTGGTAATTTCCTACCTGAAAAGCCTGGTGATGCGGCTGCGTTGGGACACCAGCCTGCATCGCCAGCTCGAAGGCGTTCGGCTTGTGTTTATGCCAATCGTAAACCCGGCAGGCATGGCATTGGGTACCCGAGCCAATCCTCGTGGCGTAGATCTGATGCGCAACGCCCCAGTCGAGGCCACTGAAAAAGTACCCTTTCTGGCCGGTGGTCAGCGCCTCAGCCCCGGCCTGCCCTGGTATCGGGGCAAATCAGGCGAACCTTTGGAGCAAGAGAGCCAGGCCCTGTGCGAGGTGGTGGCGTCTGAGCTGTTGACACGCAAATTCAGTATTGCCCTTGACTGCCACTCGGGACTGGGCTTTAAGGACCGGATCTGGTTCCCATATGCGCATACCAAAACGCCTATCGCCCATTTAGCTGAAATGCACGCGCTCAAGGAGATTTATTTTCAAGCCTATAGCCATCATCAGTATGTCTTCGAGCCGCAAAGCGTTCAGTATCTGGCCCACGGCGATTTATGGGACCACCTGTATCTGAAGGCTTGCCAAAATACTGAAAGCATTTTTTTGCCCTTGACGCTGGAGATGGGATCGTGGTCGTGGATCAAGAAAAACCCCCGGCAGGCGTTTTCCCGCCACGGAATGTTCAATCCCCTGATCGCGCACCGTGAGCACCGGGTGCTGCGGCGCCATATCGGCCTGCTGGACTTTCTGGGACGGGCCGCTTGCGGTCACGCGCTTTGGACGCCTGCGTCTGCAAAGCGTGCGCAGCACCATGCCGAGGCGCTTGCCCAGTGGTATGGCTAGGCGCTCGAAATGCTCTGGATCTTCTTGCGCGGACTGACCCGGGAATCGGCCCACTGGGGCAGCTTCCCCGCTGATTTTGAACAAGCATTGCCCGGATCCAAGGTGCTATGTCTAGATTTACCTGGAAACGGTGAGCTACACCGTATGAGCAGCCCGATGTCCATCTCCACGATGGTGGCGTACTGCCGCGATGAACTGGCCAGACGCGGTCACCCGCCGCCCTACTTCTTGCTGGCCATGTCGCTTGGAGCGATGGTGGCAACTGAATGGTCTTACCATGGCTCCGGTGAAGTCAAGGGTTGCGTCCTCATGAACGTCAGTTTGGGTAAATTCAGCCCCTTTTATCGCCGCATGCGGCCGCGCAACTACCTGCCGCTTTTGCGGCTTGTCCTCCTGACCCGGAGCCCTGCAGATGCCGAGCGCATCATTTTGCAATTGACCAGCAACCAAGCAGCACAGCGCGCGCAGGTCATTGATGACTGGGTTCAGGCGCGCATCAAGCACCCTGTGAGCCGGATCAATGCGCTCAGGCAAGTCGTGGCCGCCTTTCGGTATCGTGTTCGTATCGGGTCGCCTGATGCAGACGTGTTGATCTTGTCCAGCAAGCAAGACTCGCTCGTGCATGTCAATTGTTCACTGGCCATTGCAGCGCAATGGAAATGCCCGGTGCGGCTTCACCCCATTGCCGGGCATGACCTTGTCCTGGACGATTCCCACTGGGTGGTCGAGAAGGTCCAGCAGTGGTTGGGCCGGCTGTAGCGTGGAGGTTCAAGTCGCCAAGCTGCGCACTGCCAGGAAGTGACAGCCCGTCCCAGCAGCAACAAACCCATGCCAGACCGCATGCGCATAGCGCACGCGGTCATCCATCATGAAGAAAAGGGTTCCAACGCTGTAGGTTACTCCGCCTGCGATCAGCCAGGTCATGCTTGTCACGGGCAGATGGTCGATGAGCGGCAGCGCGGCGATCAATACCGCCCAGCCCATCAAAATGTATAACACCGTGGAGAGCCACGGCTGCCTCAAGCGGTTTGAGATCTTCAGCACGATGCCGACAATGGCCACCAACCATACGGCCCCGAGCAATCCCCAATCGGGTTCACTGTCCCGGACGCTCAGCGCAAAAGGGGTATAAGTTCCCGCGATAAACAAGAAGATTACGCCGTAGTCGAGCTTAAGGAGCACCTGCTTGGCGTGACCGTTCGGTACTGCGTGGTAAAGGGTCGAGGTTAGATACAAGCTCAGCATTGTTACCGCAAAAACCATGGCACCGACGAAGCTTGCTGGGGTCTTATAGTGGTCAGAGTCCATCAAAGACAATGCGGCTGCGACCACTGCCAGCAATGCAATCCCATGGCTGACGCTATTGGCTATTTCTTCGCCCACGCTTTGTGTGTGTGAGGTCATGGCGACGATTTTCGATGGTCTCATTCATAAAGAGGGTGATAACGTAAAGGGCATACTTTGTTGGGCGCCAAGCCGATTGACCTGGGCTTGGTCGATGCTTAAAGCAGCACAGCCACCATCTTTTTCTCGTAATGGGCCAGGTCGGGCGTCAACTTGTTTGGAACTTTGGCCAGGTCGTCATACCGGCGAAGGCGCACGGCTTCTTGCGCAAAAGGCTGAGCCATGAAAATGGCCAGTTCCTCGCCAGAATAAGCGCCGCCTTGCAAAGCAAGACTGCGTTTGGAGGCAGGTGACAAAGTTGCCCAGTAGCTTTGTTCGGCGCCACAGAGGTAACGCTTGGCCTGCACATGCAGACGTATCGGCTCAAGTACCGCGTCGGGCAGCAAACCGCGCAAAAATGGCAGCGCGATGTACTGGTGCAGGTCGTCCCACTCTTGAGTATCGTCTGGCTGACCACGTTTTTCAGCGTCAATCAGATGTCCCACGTCGTGCAGCAGCGCCGCCACAATGGTCTCATCGGTTTCACCGGCTTGCTCTGCAAGTTGGGCGCACTGCAATGCGTGCTGGAGCTGTGTGACGGCCTCAAAGCCGTACTGACTCCTTGCCCGTGTTTGAAACAGATGAATGATTTCATCAGGTGTGAGCATCTGGGTATTCCTTCCTTTAAACCAGAACTTTACGGATGCGGGCAGAGACCATGTCAATCACGCTAACCGTCCCCACAATGATGATCATGACAGCACAGGTTTCTGCGTACTGGAAGCCGCGAATGATGTCCCACAACACCACGCCAATGCCGCCGGCGCCCACCATGCCCACCACTGAAGCCGAGCGCACATTGCTTTCAAACCGGTACAGAGTGAACGAAATCCACAAAGGCATGACCTGTGGAATCACACCGTACACAATCTCATGCAGGGCGCTGGCGCCAGTGGAGCGAATGCCTTCGACTGGCTGGGGATCAATCGCTTCCACCGCTTCGGAAAACAGCTTGGCCAGAACGCCCGTGGTGTGAATCCAGAGCGCCAGCACACCGGCAAACGGCCCCAGGCCCACCGCTACCACGAACAGCATGGCAAACACCATCTCGTTGATGGCTCGGCTGGCATCCATCAAGCGGCGCATGGGCTGGTACACCCACCACGGCACCAGATTGGCCGACGCCATCAACGCCATGGGAACGGCTGTGATGACAGCCAGCGCAGTGCCCCAGAGCGCAATTTGCAGCGTGACGATCATTTCCTGCACATACATTCGCCATTCGCCAAAGTTGGGCGGGAAAAATTCGGCCATATAAGCCGCCATATTGCCGGAGTCACGCAGCAGGTCCAGCGGGCGCATGTCGGCGCCTTTCCACGATGCGCCCAATAACAGCAAAAGCAATCCCCAGGAGACATGCCAGGCCAGGCTACGCTTTGGAATGACTGCCAATGGCATGGCAGGGGTGGCAGAGGTCAGAGTTGGGTGCATGGCGAGAGGTGGGTCGTTTGCTGGCGTAATCGGCAAATCAGTTCAGCGCAGCGAGTTGCTTGTCGATGTTGGCCAGGCGGGTGTTTTTGTCCGCATCGCTCATGGACGTGTCCGCTTGCGCCTTGTTGCGTTGACTGAACAACTCAAGCTGGCGGATCGGCAGCAACTGGCGGTTGGTGGACTCTTTAAATCCCGAGAGCTTGGAAATTTTCATCAACACTTCCTTCTCGCGCGCATCGGTCTTGCCGTAGTTATAGAAAAAAGCCTTCAGTTTGGCCTTGTCGGGCTCCGACAGGTCTTTGCGCATCACCAGAGGGTCCAGGGGTATCAACGGCGAAGTCCAGACGATCTTGATGCTTTTGAACTTGTCAGGATAGCGCTGCTGGATCTTGTCGAGGTTTTCGCTGTTGTTGGTGGCGACATCGACCTGCTTGTTGGCAACTGCCAGAGCGTTGGCTTCATGGTTGGCACCCCGAGTAATCTTGAAGTGGGTCTTGGCGTCAATCTTGTTTTGTGCAAACACATAAAAGCCAGGCACCAGGTAACCCGACGTGGAGTTGGGGTCCCCATTGCCAAAGCTCAGGCTCTTGCCGTTTTTGAGCACGTCGTCCAGCGTGTTGTAGGGACTGTCGGCGTTGACGATCAGGTGCGAGTAGTAGCCCTGGGTGCCATCGGCATTGACCATCTGAGCGAAGACTTCGCCATTGGCACGGTCAACCGCTTCCATGGCCGACTTGTTGCCCAGCCAGGCGACCTGCACCTTATTGAATCGCATGCCTTCAATGATGCCAGCGTAGTCAGGCGCAAAAAATGCAGTGACATTGAACCCGGTCTGGCGCTTCATGTCTTCGATCAATGGCACCCAATCTTGTTTCAGGTTTTGCGTTGCTTCGGTCGAGATGATGCCAAAGTTGATGTCCTGGGCGATTGAACTGGCGCTTGCCAGGCCCAAAGTCAGGGTTACGGCCGTGCTGACGAACAGTTGCTTAAGCATAAGAAAAACTCCGTTGAAGAGGCAAAAGATTCATGCAGCCCGCACCAGCGGTGCAGACCAAGAAGGCAGGCGCGGAGAAAGTTGCGCTGGCGAAGCGCTCGCAGGGGCAGAATCGGCCAAGATTTCATGGACATCCACGCCGTACAACTCGCGCAGCAGCGCAGGCGTCAGCAGTGAAGAGGCGCCATCAAACACTACGCGGCCTTGATGCAAGGCAATTACACGCGGGCAGTACTTAATGGCCATCTCCACCTGGTGCAGCGACACAATGACGGTGCATCGGTCTTCACGATTGATGCGGGCCAGTATTTCCATGACGTTGCGCGAGGACTCGGGGTCCAGCGAGGCAATGGGCTCATCTGCCAGCACCACCTTGGCACCTTGGACCAGGGTGCGGGCAATGGCAGCGCGCTGCTGTTGCCCGCCTGAAAGGGTGGATGCGCGCTGTGCGTGACAGTCCGCAATACCCACACGCTTTAATGCATCGAGCGCATGGGATTTTTCCTGCACACTGAAAAATCGGAACAGGCTGCGCCACCAGGGCATGCGGTGCAGTTGCCCCACCAAGACGTTAACCAACACAGGCAGGCGGTCCACCAGGTTGAACTGCTGGAATACAAAGCCCACCTGCGAACGCACACGGCGAATGTCGCGGTGAATGCGCCCGCTTTGCTGCACGCAGCAGCCATCAATCTCGATCAGCGAGTCCGACTGGCCATCGGCAGCCACCAGGCCGGCCATGTGTCGCATCAAGGTGGACTTTCCCGAACCGGAAGCGCCAATTAAGGCCACCATTTCGCCCTTTTTCACTGACAAATTGATGTCACACAAGGCCTGTTTTCCATTGGCAAAGTGCTTGTTGAGCTTGTAAACCCGAAGTGCTGTTTCCATGATGGCCTCTGAATTTGTCTAGACAGCTTTAGTTTCAATGACGTGCATGACGCTTTGATGAAGGTTCAGGGAAGTTTGCGTGACACTGGGCGCATCACACTCACAGCACACGCTGGCCTTCACGCCACACGGCGCGCACCACGGCATGGCGAGCGCCATCGGGCAACACAGCCATGCGAACCTGGATCAGATCGGCGCGCAAGCCCATAGCCAAGGCGCCCCGGTCCGCCAGACCAGTGGCCAGTGCTGGCGTACGGGTCACAGTGGCGATGGCCTGCGGCAAGGTCAGTACCTCGTCGCTCACCAGCCGAACTGCTGCACTGAGCATGCTGCCAGGCACATAGTCCGAAGACAGAATGTCCAGCAAGCCCAGGCGTGCCAGCTCTTGGGCGGCCACATTGCCCGAATGGGAGCCACCGCGAACCACGTTGGGTCCCCCCATGACAGTGCACAGACCGCGTGCGTGGGCTTCACGGGCAGCCGCCACCGTGGTGGGAAATTCCGACATGCTCGCGCCCTCTTCGTGGGCTTGCTGCACATGGTCCACAGTGGTGTCGTCATGGCTTGCCAGCGCGATGCCGTGGGTGCGGCAATAGTCCACAAAGTAGCGCCGGTGGGGGTGGGCATATTCGGCCTGCAGAACGTGGGCGTGGGCCACCTGGCGCTCAAACTTTTCCTGGCTCCAGCCCTTTTTCCCGGTGTAGTACACGCGGGCATGCTCAATGTTTTCCCATTGCCGCTGCCCGGGCGTATGGTCCATGAGTGAAATGAGAGACAAGCGCGGGTGCTCATGAAAAGGTGCAAACAACTCGATGGTGTTGGGCGCGGGCAACTCGCAGCGCACATGCAGATGATGGTCCGCGCGAAGCAGGCCCTGCTTGGTACACGTATCCAATGTCTTGAGCACGCCAGTCCAGGCGCTGCCGCGCAGGCTCTCGACATCGGCCTCACCCACACCCAGTGCATCGAACACGGTGGTAATGCCCGCAGCGGCAATCTCGGCGTCATGCGCCAGCAGTGCCGGCAACTCGGCCCAGTACACCTTGGGCCGGGGCATAAGGTGGCGCTCAAGGTTATCGGTGTGCATTTCCACCAGGCCTGGCAGCAAATAGTCGCCCTCCAGGTCCAGCGCTCCCATGGCGGAGGTATTGCCGCTGTCGATGTGGGCTATGCGGCCATCCGCGGTACTCAAGCTGCCCAGTACGACTTCGTCAGGCATCACCATGCGTGCATTTGTGAACGTAGTGGAGATGTTCATGCTGCCTTCCTGAAGGCCGCGACATTCACGCGCCGGGTCGCCACGGCGTTGCCCACATGCGCGTCATGAAAAATTCCCACGATGGCAGCGCCGCGAGCGGTGGCTTCGCAGATCAATTCGATCACGGTTTGCGTGTTGGCCGCATCCAGCGAAGCGGTGGGCTCGTCGAGCAGCAACAAAGGACGCGACTTGATCATGTTGCGTGCAATGTTGATGCGCTGCTGCTCACCGCCCGAGAAGGTGGCCGGGGGCAGGTGCCACAAGCGCTCTGGAATGCGCAGACGGGTGAGCAAGGCACGGGCCTGTTCGCGCGCAGATTCCAGAGCCTCGGGCGCATCGCCCGCGTCGTCTACCAAAGGCTCAGCCACGACGTCCAGAGCGGGCACACGCGGTATCACGCGCAAGAACTGGCTGACATAGCCAATGGTGTCCCTGCGCAGCTGCACCAGCTCGCGCGGCGTGGCTTGGCTCACTTCCAGCGGCGTCCTGCCCGGCAGCGCCACGGCAATGCTGCCCTCGCTGGTGCGGTAGTTGGCGTAAATCATCTTGAGCAAGGTACTTTTCCCCATGCCAGAGGGGCCATCGAGCACTACGCACTCACCGGCGCTCACGCTCAGGTTGGCGTTGGCCAGGACAGACAGCTCGATGCCGTTCTGGTTGTGCAGGGTGAAGCGCTTGGCCACACCGGTTAATTGAAGCAAAGGTGTGGTCATGGCTGTAGTACCGAAGAAACAAGAAGTTGGGTGTACGAGTGCTGCGGGTCGTCGAGCACCTGGTCGGTGAGGCCAACTTCGACCACCTGCCCGCGTTGCATGACGATCATGCGGTGGGCCAGCAAGCGCGCCACCGCGAGGTCATGGGTCACGATGACGGCGGCGAGTTGCATCTTGCGGGTGAGTTGGCGCAGCAGGTCAAGCAACCTGGCCTGTACCGAAACATCCAGACCGGAGGTCGGTTCGTCCATGAAAATCAACCGCGGCTGGGTGACCAGGTTGCGGGCAATCTGCAAGCGCTGGCGCATGCCTCCGGAAAAGGTCCGGGGGGCATCATCGATGCGGGCGGGTTCGATTTCTACCCGTGCCAGCCACTCGACGGCAGTGGCGCGCAAGCGGCCATAGTTGCGCTCGCCCAGCCCCATCAAGCGCTCTCCCACGTTGGCGCCGGCAGAAACATCCATGCGCAGGCCGTCGGCGGCGTTCTGATGCACAAAACCCCAGTCGGTCCGGGCCAGCAGGCGCTGCTGCGCCTCGGTCATGGCAAACACCTCCTGCAAGCCCGCATGGCGCGTGAGGAACTGCACGCTGCCGGCGTCTGGCGCGCTGCGGGCGGCAATGGCATTGAGCAAGGTGGACTTGCCCGAGCCGGACTCGCCCACCACGGCAAGCACTTCGCCCGGCCACACATCAAACGACACGTCCTGCAGTGCCACGCGGTCGCCGTAGCGTTTGCTCACGCCACGGACCTGCAGCAAAGGAGGGGGAGAAATATCAAAGGTCATGTCAGGGCTCAATCACAAAACTCAGGCCATGCGGGTCAAAGCCGAGGGATTCATAAAACGCATGTGCCTGGGTGCGTTTGCGGTTGGAGGAAAGGGCCAGCTTGTAGCAACCTGCACTGCGTGCCTCGCTCAAGGCGTGCGCCATCATTCGCCGGCCAATGCCCTGGCCCTGGCTGGCGGGTGCCACCACCACATCTTCTGCAATCGCCGACGGCGTGCCGCAGTGGGCCAGGTTGTGCATGATGAGCAGCGCGTAGCTGCCGACCACCGCGCCGTCCTTGATGGCGACAAACAGGCGATAGTTCGGGTAGCAAGCAAACTGCGCAAACACCTGCTGGGCCGCATCGAGATCGAGCACCTTCCCGTCGTCAAGACCGGGCTGGGCGTACAAGGCCAGCACGGCGGGAATGTCCGCAGGCAAGGCCTGGCGCATGTCAAAGGTCATGATCGCTCACCCTGCGCTTGTTCGTCAGCAGCCTGCCGGGACTGGCAATAGTCCGAGTCCGAGCACACATGCATGCGGGTGCCGCTGTCATCCGTGATGATCTCGTCCAGGAAGCTGTCGTCAGCACCGCACAGGGCACAAACAGCATCCCAGCGCTGCACCTCAAACGGATGGTCTTCAAACCCAAGGCTCTCCACCGAGGTGTACGGCGGCACGGCATAGATGCGCTTTTCCCGGCCTGCGCCAAACAGTTGCAGCGCCGGGTTCATGTGCATCTTGGGGTTGTCAAACTTCGGAATGGGCGAAGGCGACATGATGTAGCGCTCATTGACCAGCACGGGATAGTCGTAGGTGGTGGCAATGTGGCCATAGCGGGCAATGTCCTCGTACAGCTTCACATGCATCAACCCGTATTCAGCCAGGCCATGCAGGGTGCGGGTTTCAGTCTCGCGTGGCTCCAGACGCTGCATGGGCTCGGGCACCGGCACCTGGTACACGATGACCTGCCCTTCAGCCAGCGCGATTTCAGGAATCCGGTGGCGAGTCTGAATCAGCGTGGCATCTGCCGTACGGGTGGTCGTCTTCACACCTGTCGTGCGCTGAAAAAATCGCCTAATGTTGACGGCGTTGACAGTGTCGTCTGAGCCCTGGTCGATGATTTTGAGCACATCATCAGGGCCAATGACCGAGGCGGTCACCTGAATGCCACCTGTGCCCCACCCATAAGGCAATGGCATTTCCCGTGAACCAAACGGCACCTGGTAGCCCGGAATGGCCACTGCCTTGAGGATGGCGCGGCGGATCATGCGCTTGGTGCGCTCGTCCAGATAGGCAAAGTTGTAATGCGCCTGCACATCCTGGGCGCCGTGAAGAGTTTGGTCGGCAATAGACGCGAGTGGATTTGAAATTTCAAGAGGGGCGTTCATGATGTCACCTCGGCAGCGGCACGCATTTTTCGGATAAGGTCCAGCTCAGCCTGGAAGTCCACGTAGTGAGGCAGCTTCAAATGCTGGACAAAGCCAGAAGCTTCCAGGCTGTCGCTGTGCGAGAGCACAAACTCCTGCATCTGCGCGGGCGACTCAATGGACTCGCCCAGCTCGTCGGCACGCAGCGCCCGATCCACCAGGCTCATGGCCATGGCTTTGCGTTCGCTGTGGCCAAAGGCCAGCCCATAACCCCGCGTGAATTGCGGAGGCACCGCCTTGCTGCCGGCAAATTGGTTGACCATTTCGCATTCGGTAATTTCAATGTCACCAATCGAGATGGCAAAGCCCAGTTCCTCGGGCACAACCTCCAGCGCCACACTACCCAGACGAACCTCTCCGACAAAAGGGTGGCTGTGGGAGTAGCCCCGCTGGGTGGAATAGGCCATGGCCAACAAAAACCCTTCATCTCCGCGCGCCAGGTTTTGCAGGCGGGTGGCCCGTGCGGCCGGAAAACGCAGCGGCTCGCGGGTGAGGTCCACAGGCGCAGGATCGCCGGGCGGGACCGGGCAGCGTTCGATCAGCCTTTCGTGGTTCAGGAGATCCACCACGCGGGGCGTTACGGCACTGTCTTGTTGTTCCGGCACTGCCGGCGCTGGCGCTATAGACGGTTTGGCTTGCGCGCCCTCTTGAGCCAGCAGGGTGAAGTCCAGCAGGCGTTGGGTGTAGTCATAAGTGGGGCCAAGCACCTGCCCGCCGGGCAGATCCTTGAAGGTGGCGGAAATTCGGCGGTCCAACTGCATACGCTCGGTATGCAGCGGCAACGTGGTGCCCAGCCGCGGCAAAGTGGCGCGGTAGGCGCGCAACAAAAAAATGGCCTCGACCAGATCGCCGGACGCCTGTTTGATCGCGAGCGCGGCCAGTTCGGGATCGAACACAGAGCCTTCGTTCATCACGCGGTCCACGGCCAGCTTGAGTTGCGCCTGGATTTGCGCCACGTTCAGCTCGGGCAAGGCGTTGTCGCCACGGCGTTGTTCGGCCAAGAGCGCATAGCTGTTGAGAATGGCGGTTTCACCGCCTTTGACGGCAACATACATACTCAGTTTTCCCTTGCAAGTTCGATATGGGTGGTGCGCGGCAGGCTTACCACCTGCTGGTGGATGGTCAAAAAGATGTCCACGCCGCGAGGAAAGCGCGCATGGTTTGCGGCCCATTGGGTTAGGAAATCAGGTGCGAGACCTTCGGCTGTGAGCCCGGTGCTGCCGCTGATGCCAGGCCCCGTGAGCGTCCAGCCTGTGGCGTCATGGCTACCTGACTGAAGGGCTAAGGCATCGAGCACACAGGTTGCCGATTGATCCGGGAAGGCATCGGTGCCTTGCGCAAAAGTGTCCAGCGCCGGGCAGGTATCGCCTGCAGCCACCCAGGCAAACTGGGCTTGCGTGAAATCGTTCACCAGGCGGCAGCCGGTGTGAAAGTGCAGCCATACCGCCGCATCTGAATGCGCAAGTTTGGGAGACAGCCACAGCGTGCAATCGGCATCGAGCAGTGCCAGAAGCAGGGCCGCTGATGCGGAGTGACCGCTCTTGGGTACCTGGGCGTCGTGGTCCAAATTAATGCAGCGACCCGGATGAGAAATAGACTGCAGCGCCGTGCGAAACACGGCCTGGCTGCCCAGCGATTCATTGGAAAAACCCGCGCCGAGGGCGGACAAGTCATGGGGATTCATTGGGTTTCCTCGTCAGCGCCTGTGTCGCCAGCTTCACGGGCCACAGTGAAAAATTCAACCTTGGTCGTTTGGGCGCGCGCATGTCGCTGTTTACGCTGCAGTGCCAGATGCTGGCGTATTGGGCTGAGCAAAGTGGTTTCCAGCAGCGCATGCTGCGCCCCGTCTTGCAGCAGGGCGTCGGCCACAGCGGCCAGCCGTGCCCGGCGGTGCGAGCGACCCAGCACATACGCCACGCCCACCAGGGCAGCTTCGAGATCGGCACCGGAGATTCGCAAGGCACAGCGTGTCACGGTGACCTCTCCCAGATTGAAGCGTTCCCCCGTAGCACCCGCACGGCCCTGAACCATCATCAATCCTGTTTCCGGTGCCCGGAGCCACTGCGGGGCGGCTATCAGATGAGTCGCTAAAGCGAATTCCAGTAGGTCCGGCGGCGCCCGGGACAACAACGCCATCCATTCGGCGCGGCCCAAAGCCTTGTTTGGCGCCAGATTGTCAAATGCATGAAACATTGCAGTGTTACCCTGAAAGTTGTATAGACAAATTAATAATCTGCGCTGAGCTTATCGAACAGGTATGTAGGTTTTATGACAACACTCACTTCTTCTGCCCGCCTTGAGCGCGTTCCCAGAGAGAGCTTCTGGGCGCGCATTGCTTCAGACATTGCCGAGTCGATCAGTCGGGGCACTTACCCGCCTGGCGAACGCCTTCCCTCCGAACATGCGCTGGCGCAGCGGTTTGGCGTCAACCGCCACACCATCCGAAAATCCCTGGCCAGCCTGTCCAGCCAAGGCCTGGTGCGGGTTGCGCAGGGCAGCGGAACTTACGTGGAAGAGTTTGCGGTGGACCTGATGCTGGCAAAACGTACTCGGCACCACCACAGCCTGAGTCAGGCGGGTTTGCGAGGCAGCCTGCAAGTGCTTGCTTCCCGTACAGAAGGCGCCTTGCAAGCGCAGGCGTCAGCACTCAAGGTGGCACTGCACAGCAAAGTTTTGTGCCTGCAGGTGCTGGGAGAAGCGCAAGGGCAGCCGCTGCATGTAAGCGAGCGTTGTTTTCCTTTACCCCGGTTTGCAGGGCTGGATGCGATCGTGGGTGGCACAGGATCGATAACCGCCGCATTTGCAGCCCTGGGCGTGGCCGACTACACGCGCCAGGAAAGCCGGATCACAGCCCAGATGCCGGACGCAAACATCGCCGCTCACCTGCGCCAACCCGTAAGCCGCCCCATACTTGAAGTACAAAGCGTGAACGTGGACACTGCCGGCCTTCCCATTGAATTCGCCACCACTTGGTTCGCCGGTGACCGGGTCAAGCTGACGGTGACCCATGATGACTGAAACGCTCGCCTACCGCTACGCCATTTACTTCGCACCGCTGCCAGGTACCCCCTGGTGGCAGGCCGGAAGCGCCTGGCTGGGCCGGTGCGCCGCCACCCAGGTAATGCTGCCACAGCCCGTCATTGCAGGCGTGTCTGGCGCCGAATTGTTGGCGCTGACAGCCGCGCCCCGACGGTACGGCTGGCATGCCACGCTCAAAGCCCCATTTGCGCTGAAAAACGGAGCCAATGTCCAATCCCTGCGTGATGCCTTGCAAAGCCTTGCCCAGGAGATGGCTGGTTTTGACATGCCGCCACTGCAAGCAGTCTGTCTGGATGATTTTCTTGCCTTGGTTCCGCAAGGTGATTGCAATGCCCTTCAGGCAGTGGCTCAGGCCTGTGTCACAAAGCTTCACCCCCTGGCGGCACCACTCTCACCGGCCGAGTTGCAACGCCGCCGCAAGGCCGATTTATCGCCAGGGCAAGTGGCGCTGCTGGTGCGTTGGGGCTACCCCTATGTGATGGAACACTTTCGCTTTCACTGCTCTCTTACAGGCTCATTGCAAGGCGTGAAAGCGCAGCAGGTTCACGCCTTGCAGGATGCAGCGCAGGCATGGTTTGGGTCCCTGCCCCGCTGCCGGTTCGACTCACTGGCATTGTTTGCAGAACCCACGCCAGGCGCGGACATGGTGCTGATGGAACATATGAGGCTAAGGCCATGAGCCATCAGCTGATCTACACCATGGGACCCTCAGGCGCAGGCAAGGACAGCCTGCTGGCCTGGCTGAAAACCAAACTCCACCCACAAGCCCCCATCCACTTTGCCCGCCGCACAATAGACCGGCCTGCGCAGCCAGGCGGGGAACTGCATGAAAGCGTGGACGCAAGCACTTTTCAGCACCTTAGGGATCAAGGCACCTTTTCGATGCACTGGGCTGCCAATGGCTTGCAGTATGGCGTACGGCATACCGAGTTGGATGGACTTCGGCGGGATCAATGGGTCATGGTCAACGGCTCACGCGCCTATTTGCCGCACGCCCTTCTGCAGTTTCCGGGTTTGACCGTCCTGCACATTACGGCTCGAGCCGAAGTGCTTCGCTCGCGCCTACTGGCACGACAACGAGAAACCTCGGCAATGGTTGAGTCACGGGTACAGCGCGCCATTGCCTATGAGACACCTCCAGAGTGCCGAATGCTGGAAATTTATAACGAAACCAGCCTTGACGCAGCGGGATTAAACCTGATGCAAACTCTCAACCGTTTGGAAAAATGGCCGTCAACGATTTGGGCCTGTGCGCCCAGGCTCAATTGAACAGTTCTTAGGCAATATGCTGTTCATGGAAAAGCGGCCAAAAAATCGCTGTGTCGGAATGAAAATATGCCCGTTCTTACCTGGACCTGACTGTCATGCTTGAGGCACTTGTGCTGTAGGAATCAACTGGCTGTGCAACAAGTGCGCCTCAATGCAGCACGGCCTTGATGGAACATGCACTTTCGGCTCGGCGCGTTGAATGCAACGGTGATGCTACTTGTCCAGGCGTGACCATGGCTTGGATAGGCTGATCTGGATTGGTCAAGGCTCCGGTTTAGCCAGATCGCAAACTAGCGTTTTGAATCCAAACGCATTACCTAGCTTGTGCGGACGATGCACTTACAGGGCGTGAGCTACAGGTGAGCCTGGTGCTCAGTAAACCTGCTTACATCCTGCTGCCGTGGGTATAGCTGTCTTGTATCGCGCCCGGCGGCGTGATGGCAGTGCGGCATGGGTATGATGAACAAGGTCAGCCACATGAAGTTGCACGACCAGCATTGCTTTGGCCAAAGCGCAAAGCGCAACGGTCTGCCGCACAACACTGCAGTCCTCTTGCCCCAGCTTAGAGGTGGCTTGCGCTTGACGTTCGTGTGGACACGCTACGTTTATTGGCCATGTATTTCTTCCATAAAAAGCCTGCGATCGCGGTAAAGATGAGCTTGCGCATGGGTTTCTCCTAAATGTTGAAAAGAAAATGAAAAATGGCGATGCACCAAATAGCACCAAAATTTAATACAGCGCCCGACGTCACCAAGTAGGCGAAAGCTGCTGTTGTTGTGGGTTAATGCCGCAGCTTTACTGAAGCAACTTCGAACCCCTGGCCACGCCTCGGCATACCAATATTGATCTGAGCCGCCCGATGAGTGTGATGAACAACATGGTCAAAAGACGAAAACCGGGCTTTATCTCATAACGCCAAGATATTTTTCTATGCCCAGGGAACCAGACTACCCCAGGTAGCTTATCGATGCAGGGCGGCAAAGGCTTAGGTGGAGTCGGTTTCATGTTGAGGCTGATACCACCCCCGGTCACCGCCGTCGAAGGCGCTGTTCTTAAACTGCATTGCTCTGCAAAAGGGGAAAAGACCATATTCAGCCTCAGCCGTTAAAGACAGGCCTTTGCCAATGCTGAGATGCGTTACGGGGTAAATCCTTCACGGAGTCCGCGTGCATCGGTAGTGCACTAACGGATGATGCGGCCATTGAGCCAACCGATCAGGTGCCACAAAACGTGCGGTAGGCAGCCGTCACGTCGGCTGGTGCAGGCTCTGCATACCTGGCGTGCACGATCGCCTCGTCGTACGGTTGTCGCACTGCCTCGAGCAGGCGCTCAAAAGGGCCAAGGTCGCTGGCCTCCGACGCCGCCGTCAGGGCTTCTTCCACACGATGGTTCCTAGGCACCACCCACGGGTTAACGCGGCGCATGCGCCCGGCGCGTTTGGCGCCAACGTCAACGGTTCCCGGCTG